>JAICLP010000344.1 GCA_025925475.1 Burkholderiales bacterium
AGCGCCTGCTCGAACGCCTTCACCGACGCTGCCGCGCTCGTGACGCCGGTGAATCCCGTCTGCGCACTGAAAAGCGCGTTGCGCCGCGCGACCTCGAGGTTCTGCCGTGCGTTCTCCTGCAGCGCGAACGCCTCGCGCACCCTCGAATCGACGAAGCCGCCGGTGTACAGCGGGACGGTCACCGCGAGACCGACCGCAAGCTGATGCTGCTCGCCGGCGGCATTCGTGTTGACCGACGCATTGAAGGCCTGCGTGTTCGCGCTCGCGACGAGGTCGACCGTTGGCAGGCGCCCGGCGCGCTGGCGCTCGATCTCGAGCGTCGCGATGTCGGCGTTGTATTGCGCGATGCGTACGGCGAGATTGTCCGCGAGCGCGCGGTCGACCCACGCGTCGAGCGTGTTCGGCGACGGCAGCGTCGGCTCGAAACCCGGTCCGAGGCGCTTGAGCTCGCCCGGCGTGCGACCGATGATCGCGCGGAGCGCCGTGCGCTGATTCTCGAGATCGTTGCGCGCGCCGATCTCCTGCGCGACGATCGCGTCGTACTTCGCCTGCGCCTCGTTCGTGTCGGTGATCGTCGCGACGCCGACTTCGAAGTTGCGCTTCGCCTGCGCGAGCTGCTCGGAGACGGCCGCCTTCTGGCTTTCGGCGAGCTCGACGGTGAACTGCGCGAGCAGCACGTTGAAGTAGGCGGTCGCCACGCGCAGGATCAGGTCCTGATTCGCCGATTCGAGCGTGTAGTCGGCCTGCCGCACCTGCTCGACGGCCTGGCTGTACGCGACGGTGTTCGCGTAGCGATACAACGGTTGCGATGCCGATACGGTGAGGCCGCCGAAGCCGAAGCCGCGATTGATGGTCGTGTGCGGGTCGCTATCGAGGTTCGTGCCGAAGTAGTTCGCGTTCGTGCTCGCCGAAAGCGACACGTTCGGCAGAAGCCCCGCCCGCGCCTGCGGCACGCGCTCCTGCGTTGCGTCCCAGTTCGCGCGCGCCGCGGCGAGCGTCGGATCGCTTTGCAGCGCCTGCCGGTAGACGGCGAGCAGATCCTCCGCCGCCGCGTACGACGAAAGCGTCAAGGCGACAACGAAGCAGGCGAAGGCAACGGGCGTCGAACGCTTCATGGGCGATGGGGATGGGTGCGTGAAGCGGCCTTCGCCGCGCGATTCGCTGCGGCCGATGCGACGACGATCAGAATTCGAACCGCGCGGGCGCCGCGGCGTTGACGAGCGGCTCGATCACCGTCTCGAAGAGGTCGGTGGCCGTCCTGACTCCCGGCGCCTCCGAATGAATGAGCCGTGCGCGCATCGCAGGCTTCTCGCCGACGACCGCGAAGATGCGGCCCACCGCCGATAGCTGATCGTAGAAGCGTTCGGGCAGAAGCGGCGTCGAGCCGGTCAGCACGATGATGTCGTAGGTCTCGTTGCCGAAGCCGCGCGCACCGTCGCCCACTTCGACACGCACGTTCGTGAATCCGTGCCGCGCGAGCTTCGCACGCGCATCGGCCGCCGTCGGCGCATCGATCTCGACGCTCGTCACGTCGCCCGCTTCGCTTGCGAGCAGTGCGGTGAGATAGCCGCTGCCGGTGCCGATCTCGAGCACGCGATCGCTCGATTGCACCATCAGCTCCTGCAGCACGCGCGCCTCCATCTTCGGCGTCCACATCCGGAAGCCGTTCGGCAGCGGCAATTCGAGATCGGCGAACGCGAGCGTCCGATACGCGGGCGGCACGAAATCCTCGCGTCGGACCGCCGACAGCAGGTCGAGCACGCGCGAATCGAGCACGTCCCACGGACGGATCTGCTGCTCGATCATGTTGAATCGCGCCTGCTCGTAATCGAAGCGTGACATTGCGACGGGGCGTGAAAGCGCGCGCCATTATAGCAACGGCCATGCTCAATCCAGCGTCTGCCGGTAGCGCCACATCGCGAGCGCGGTCACGGCCGCCATGAAAAGCGCGATCGGCCACACGTGCGAAACAATGTCGGCGCCACCGTTGCCCTTGAGCAGGATGCCACGGACGATGCGCAGGAAGTGTGTCGCCGGGAAGAGCTCGCCCAGCCACTGCGCCCATTGCGGCATGCCGCGAAACGGAAACATGAACCCCGACAGCAGCATCGTCGGCAGGAAGAAGAAGAATGTCATCTGCATCGCCTGCAGCTGATTGGCGGCCATCGTCGAGATCGCATAGCCCAACCCGAGCAGCGCCGCGACGTAGAGCATCATCGCCGCGCCGAGCAGCGCCAGGCTGCCCTGCATCGGCACGTCGAAGAGGTAGCGCGCGGCGAGCAGGATGATCGCCGATTGCACGAGGCCCACGACGATGTACGGCGAAATCTTGCCGGCCATCACTTCGAGCGGCAGAACCGGCGTCGCGAGCAGGCCCTCGTAGGTGCCGCGCTCGCGCTCGCGCGTGATCGCGAACGCGGTCATCATCACCATCGTGAGCTGCAGGATCACCGCGAGGAGACCCGGAACGATGTTGTATTGCGTGACGCCTTCCGGGTTGTAGCGCCGCTGCACGTCCAGCACGAACGGCGGGTCCTGCGGCGCGAGATTCGCGAGTGGCCCGACGAGATCGTGCGAAAGCGCGTTCGACCCGGCCTGCGCCAGCGCGGCAAGCGCGTTGCTCGTCGCCGCCGGATCGGTCGCATCGGCGGCGATCAGCAGGCTGGGGCGCTCGCCGCGAATCAGCCTGCGCGAGAAGTCGGACGGGAACACGACGGCGAACTGGATCTCGCCGCGCGCGAGCAGCGCATCGGCGGCGTCGCTGTCGCGCGGCGCGGCGACGATCGCGAAGTAGCCGGTGTTCGCGAGCGTGTGCACGATGCTGCGCGTCAGCTGCGTGCGATCGTAATCGACGATCGCCGTCGGCAATCCCTTCGGGTCGGTGTTGATGACGAAGCCGAACAGCAGCACCTGCGCGATCGGAATGCCGACGATCATCGCGAACGTCAGCCGGTCGCGGCGCATCTGGACGAATTCCTTGAGCGCGATCGCGTAGGCGCGTGCGAACGAGAAATGCGGACGCGCGTCAGCCATTCGGCGCCTGCTGCATCAGGTACACGAAGACGTCCTCGAGCGACGTCGCCGTGCGCTCGATTTCGAACGGCGCCCGCGTTGCGATCGGAGCGATGGCAGCGTCGAGCCCGCCCGCATCCCGGCCCGATACGCGAAGTGCAAGGCCGAACGGGATCACGCTGTCGACGCCCGGTGCTTCGCGCAGCTCAGCCGCAAGCTCGGCAAGCGCGCGCTCGTCGCCGCCGGCACGTAACGACACCAGCCGTGTCGTCAGCTCGGAATGCGCGATGACTTCCTCGGGCGTGCCTTCGACGAGCAGCTTGCCGAGGTTGATATA
>JAICLP010000056.1 GCA_025925475.1 Burkholderiales bacterium
TCGCCGTACACCTTCGGGCTCGGCGATTCGGGAAACGGCGTCCAGTAACCGCGACGCGCTATCGCATCGACGGCGCGCTCGAGCGTCGCGCGATGTCGTTCGAAAAACGGATGCGCCACGGGACTTTTCTCTCTTCGATCCTGCGATGCGTTTACTCTAGCACGCGCAACTGACGCGTGCAGGAAACGCGCACGCGAACGCGCAGCCCACTCAACCCGTTCCGGTCTGGTCGAAGTCGACGGTCACGCGATCGGTCACCGGATAGCTCTGGCATGCGAGGATGAACCCGCGCGCGACCTCGTAATCCTCGAGCGCGAAGTTCACGTCCATGTCGACCTCCCCGTCGACCAGGCGACAGCGGCACGTCGAGCAGACGCCGCCCTTGCACGAGAACGGCAGCTCGATGCCGTTGCGCAATCCCGCGTCGATGATGTTCTCGCGTCCCTTCTCGAGCAGGAACGTACGACGCGCACCGTCGATCACCGCGGTCACCTCGCACTCGGTCTGCGCTGCCGTCGGCAACGGGCGCGGCACGTGAGTGTGCTTCGGGATGCTCGCGGCGAAGCGCTCGATGCGAATGCGATTCTGCGGCACGCCATGCGCACTCAGCGACGCGCGGACCGCGTCCATCATGCCTTCGGGGCCGCAGATGAACGCATAATCGACGTTGTCAACCGGCACCCAGCGCTCGAACAGCGCGTCGGCCTTCGCGCGGTCGATCCGGCCATGCAAAAGCTCGATGTCCTGAGCCTCGCGCGACAGCACGTGGACGAGATTGAAACGCGCGAGGTAGCGATCCTTGAGAGCGGCAAGCTCGTCGCGAAACATGACGCTCGCCGACGAGCGGTTACCGTAGATCAGCGTGAAGCGCGCATCGGGCTCGGTGGCGAGCGCCGTCGCGATCATCGACAACAGCGGCGTGATGCCGCTGCCCGCCGCGACTGCCAGATAGTGTCGTGCGCCGGCGCCGTTCCGCGGGACGTTGAAATGGCCCATCGGCGGCGTGGCCTGGATCGCGGCGCCGGCGCGAAGCGTGTCGTTCGCCCATCCCGAGAAGCGGCCGCCCGGCGCGCGCTTGACCGCGATGCGCAGCGGCTCGCCTTCCGCCGAGCAGATCGAATACGAGCGCCGCACGTGCTCGCCGTCGATCTCGGCGCGAATCGTTACGTGCTGGCCGGCGCTGAACCGGAACTGCTCGCGCAGGGCGTCCGGCACGTCGAGCGTGATCGCGATCGCGTCGCGCGTTTCGCGATCGACGCGCGCAATCGGCAAGCGATGAAACCGGCTCAATGGGGCTTGAAGTAGTCGAACGGCTCGAGGCAGTCGCGGCAGCGGTACTGCGCCTTGCACGCCGTCGAGCCAAAGCGCGCGATCTCCTCGGTACGCATCGACCCGCAATTCGGGCAGCGCACCGCCTCGCGCTGGAACACGATGCGCGATACCTCGCCGGGCGGCGCGATGCCGGCCGCAGCCAGCTTGCGCCGCGCCTCCGGTGCAATGGCGTCGCTGGTCCAGGGAGGCGTGAGCGCGGTAACGATCCGCAGCGGCCGATTTGTCACCAGTGCGAGCGCGCTTTGCACGTCCGATTCGATGACGCGCATCGCGGGACAACCCGAATAGGTGGGCGTCAGCGTGACGACGCATTCGTCGTCGCCGCACCGCACGTCGCGGACGATGCCGAGCTCGACGATGGACACGACGGGAATCTCCGGGTCGGCGATAGCGCCGAGCGCGGTCCAGACGGCTCGCGCGACGTCGTCGCCCGCGTTTCGCAGGTTCACCAGCGTGCGTCGGGATAGGTGCGCGGGAGCACCTGCATCTCGGCGAGCAGGTGCGACAGATGTTCGGTGTGCACGCCCTGCTTGCCGCCGCGGCCGTTGGCGCCCTGCATCCATGAATCGGCAGGCACGGTCAGCGTTGCTTCGGCGAACACCGATCGAACGTCGGCGAGCCACGGGACGCGCAACGCTTCGACGTCGGCAGCAATGCCGGCCTCGATCAACGGGCGCTCGCTGGCATCGGCGATGTGCATCTCGCCGGTGTACATCCACAACGCGTCGGTTGCCGCCTGCATCCGCCCATGCGAAAGATCAGTGCCGTCGCCGAGCCGGATCACCCAGCGCGACGAGCGCTCGACGTGATAGCGCACTTCGGTCAGCGCCTTCGCGGCGATGGCCGCGATGCGAGAGTCCTTGCTCGTCGCGAGCTCGGCGAGCACCAGCACGTGCCACTGGTCGAACAGGTACTGGCGTGCGATCGTGTCCGCATAGTTGCCGTTCGGCTGCTCGACGAGCAGAAGGTTGCGGAAATCGCCGCTTTCGCGGAAATAGGCGAGCCGGTCCTCGCTGCGGCCGTCGATCTCGCCGGCGTAGGCGAGCCACAAACGCGCCTGGCCAAGCAGGTCGAGCCCCACGTTCGTCGATGCGATGTCCTCCTCGAGCACCGGCCCCTTGCCAACCCATTCGCCGAGGCGCTGGGCGAGGATCAGGTCGTTGTCGGCGAACTGGAGCAGATACGGGACGATCGGATTAGAGATGCTTCACCTCTTCCGGCATCGGGAAGAACGTCGGGTGCCGGTACACCTTGTCGTTCGATGGCTCGAAGAGCGGCGCGCGATCGCCGGGCGACGATGCATGGATGTCGGACGAGCGCGCCACCCAGATCGACACGCCTTCGTTGCGCCGCGTGTAGACGTCGCGCGCGTTGCGGATCGCCATTTCGGCGTCGACTGCGTGCAGGCTGCCGACATGCTTGTGCGCAAGTCCGTGCTGCGAGCGGATGAACACTTCCCAGAGCGGCCAGTCGCTGGTCATATGGTCTCCGTCGTGCGCCCCTCACCCGACCGGCGCTGCGCGTCGGTCTCCCTCGCCCCGCATCGCGGGGAGAGGGCCGGGACGAGGGGCATTTGCGCGCTTTTCCGCATATGCGGCAGCGGCCTCGCGCACCCACGCGCCTTCCTCCCACGCCTTGATCCGCATCCTCATCCGGTCGCGGTTGCACGGGCCATGGCCCTTCAGCACTTCGTGGAATTCGCTCCAGTCGATCTCGCCGAAATCGTAGTGTCCGCTGGCCTCGTTCCACGCAAGCCGGTCGTCGGGAACGCGCAGCCCGAGATACTCGGCCTGCGGCACCGTCTGGTCGACGAAGCGCTGGCGCAGCTCGTCGTTCGACAGCAGCTTGATCTTCCAGCGCGCCGATTGCGCGCTATGCACGCTCTGCGCATCGGGCGGCCCGAACATCATCAGTGACGGCCACCACCACCGATTCAGCGCGTCCTGCGCCATCGCTTTCTGCTCGGCGCTGCCGCGGCAGAGCGCCATCATGATGTCGAAGCCCTGCCGCTGATGGAACGATTCCTCCTTGCAGATGCGGATCATCGCGCGCGCGTACGGCCCATAGCTGCAGCGGCACAGCGGAATCTGGTTCATGATCGCGGCGCCGTCGACGAGCCAGCCGATCGTGCCGATGTCGGCCCACGTGAGCGTCGGATAGTTGAAGATCGACGAATACTTGACCTTGCCCGCGTGCAGATCGGCAATCATCCGATCGCGCGAGACGCCGAGCGTTTCCGCCGCGCAATACAGGTAAAGGCCGTGGCCCGCCTCGTCCTGCACCTTCGCCATCAGGATGGCTTTGCGCGAAAGCGACGGCGCGCGGGTGATCCAGTTGCCTTCGGGCAGCATGCCGACGATTTCCGAATGTGCATGCTGCTGGATCTGCCGGACCAGCGTGCGCCGGTACGCATCGGGCATCGCATCCTTCGGCTCGATCTTGATGTCGGCGTCGATGCGCGCCTGGAACGCACGCTCGTCGGGCGCCATCTCGGCGACGACCTGAACGCGCTCGACGCCCGTCTCGACCATCTGTGCGTACATCGCGGCCCTTCCGTTCGCGCCGGACGATCGGCGCCCTTTCATGATACCGCCGCCGCTTGGCGCCTCGCGCCCGGGCAGCGTCCCATTGGACGACGCCAGGCTGAGCACCGCCAATCGGTAACTTTGGTCGAGCAGAAATTACGCGCCTTTGGGGCGCTTCGTCTCGAAATGCCCGTGGCCATTGCACGAATGGCGCATTCGGCATGGCACGCGGTCTGCTACTTGATGATGTGCCTTGTGCGCCCGATCGCGTGCGATTCCGCGCATCGAGTTCGCCGGCATGATTCCACGAGGACGACGATGACACAGCCACGTCACACGCAACCGATCAAGGGACGAACGCGCCAGGAGCAGTCGATCGACGAAATGGTCGAGGAGACGTTTCCGGCGAGCGACGCGACGCAACTGCCTGGCCGCGCGGCTGGCGCGCCCGACCGCGATGCCGAGCGGCACGACCCGAAACGCGATTTTCCACGCTCACGACCGGGGACGATCGGCAACCAGGGCGTCGCACCGTCGACGCGCATGCGTGAAGAGACGCTTCCGCTCGGCGGCGATGCGGTGGTCACGGTTCGCTTCGATATCGATGCGCGCCGTCTGTCGCTGCGCTTCAGCGAGGAAGGGATGATGCTCGACGCCGCCGCGCTCGACCGCCTGATCGAGGCGCTGTCGAAAAAGCGCGCGCAGATGGCGGATTAGGGTCGCGCGCCTAGCGACCCACCATCGCCAGCACGTCGGCCTTCAGGAAGCGCTCGACGACGAGCATGAAGGCGATCGACGGCACGAGCAGCAGCAGCGCGGTGATCGACGCGATCTGGTAGTTGCCGCCCATGCTCGCGTTGAACATGAGAAGCGGCAGCGTCGTCACGTCGGGGACGCCGACGAAATAGGTGCCGGTGAATTCGTCGACCGATTCGAGGAACACGAAGATCGCGCTCGCCATCAGCCCGGGTGCTGCGAGCGGCAGCGTCACCGTGCGAAAGCACGTCCACACCGAGGCGCCCATGTTGCGTGCCGCTTCCTCGAGCGACGCATCGACCGATGCGAAGGCGGCAGACGCGATCCAGACGGCGAGCACGAGGCCGTGCGATGCGTGCACGAGCACGACGCCGGTGATCGTGCCGGCAAGGCCGATTCGATAGAACACCTGCGCGATGTTCACGTAGACCGGCAGGTTCGGCACCGCTTGCGGCAACAGGAATGCGAGCAGGATCAGCCCCCGCCAGGGCAGCTTGAGGCGCCCGAGCGCGTAGCCGGCCGGGATTGCGACGACAAGGCTCACGATCACCGTCAACACTGCGATCCAGATGCTCGTGCCGAGCGACGCGAGCGCATTGCCGCGCGGCGCGAAGACGCGCTGCCAGAACGTGAGCCCGTATTCGAGCGGCAGCTTGCTCGGGAAGTACCACTTCTCGGCGAACGCCCACAACACGAGATTCAGCAGCGGGCCGAAGATCGCGAAGGCGAGCAGCGCGAGCACGAGCGCGCGGCCGAGATGGGGGAGGATGCGAGGTGCGAGTGTCACGTTCGCCCGCCACGACCACAACCCCTCACCGGCCTCGCGATCGCTCGGCTCCCTGTCCCCGCAAGCGGGGAGAGGATCGGGGTGAGGGGCGCGCGCGGAAAACGAGTCATCAGGCGTCCTCGACCTTCCTCACCGCATGGCGCAAGTAGAACGCGGCGCCGAACGCGGCGAGCAGCAGCGACAGCAGGCATAGCGCGTTCGCGACCGCATAATCGGCGAACGTATTGATTCGGTACGCGACGTCGACGGTGATCATCGTCGGCGAGTTCGGATTGATCATCAGCGGCACCGACAGCACCGACAGCATCGCGACGAACGACAGCACGAGTCCGACGAGCAGCGTGCCGCGCACCTGCGGCAACACGATGTCGACGAGCACGCGCCAGCGCGGCGCGCCGAGATTGCGTGCCGCCTCGATATGCTGGCGCTCGAGCGCCGCCATTGCCCCGGCGAGCAGCAGCGTCACGAACGGCGCCTGCTTCCAGACGAACGCGACGACGATGCCCCGCCAATCGAGCATCGACTGCGCCGAGATCGGCGCGATCAGCCCGCTGCCGATCAGCACGTGGTTCAGCATCCCGTTCTTCGCGAGGAACGTGCGCATGATCTGGCCGGCGACGACGAACGGAATGAACAGCGGCCAGCGATAGAGCCAGCGCAGGATCGCCACGGCGCGCGGATGCTCGCCAAGCGTCAGGTAGCCGGCGATCGCGATCGCGACCGCGGCAATCAGCAACGTCGACAGCACGACGATCTCGATCGTGAAGAGCAGATCGCGCGTGTAGAGGTCGAGCGCCTTCGCGAAATGCGCGAGCGTAAAGGCGCCCTCGGTGCTGCGGAACGCGCCGACCGCCGACAACACCAGCGGCACGACGAAGAACAGGCCGACGACGAGCAGCGCCGGCGCAAGCAGCGCGAACGCGACGAAGCGGCTGTCTCCGCTCCGCCGCATTTCCACGACCGTGTCATCGGCCAGGGTGGCCATGACCGTATACGTCGAGCCGAAGCTATTTCAGCACGACGCGCTCGTAGCCCTCGACGATGTCCGTGAAGTAGTTCGACAGCGGGAACGGCCGGCCCTTGCTCGCGAGGTCGGCGGGCGTGATGTCGGTGAAGAGCTTGTTCCACTCCTTCGGCGGCATCTTCGACTGCACGTACTGCGGATCGATGCCCGGATACCAGTTGAACTGCTTGACGATGCCGTCGGCCTGCACTTCGGGGCTCTCGGCGAAGTCGATGAACTTCTTCGCGAGGTCGGCGTGCTCGGCCTTCGCCGGAATGACGTAGTACATCGGCTGGCCCGGCAACCCGGGCGCGGGCAGTTCGAGCTTGACCTTCGGATTCATCTTGCCGTCTGACATCCACGTGTAGAACATGTCGACCCATACCGGTCCCATCGCGATCTCACCGCGATTCAGCATGTCGAGCGTGCCGGCGTTCCCCGGCGTCATGACGACGTACTGGTTGAAGGCCTTCAGGCTCTCGAGCGACTTGTCGATCGTCGCCTTCATCTTCGGATCGTATGGACCCTTCTCGAACATGTTGCGCATGCCCGGGTCGCTCGCCTCGACCCAGCCCATCACGAAGCCGACGCCCGACATGCCGCCCTTGACGCCGTTGTACCCGAACTGCTTCGGGTTCTTCTTCACCCACTCCTCGAGCTCCTTGAAGCTCTTCGGCGGCGTCTTGACGAGATCCGGGTTGTACGCGAACGCGATCTGGCTGTGGAACATCGGCAGCACGTAGCCGTCGACATCGGCGCCGAGCGCATTCTTCGCGGTGTCGCGCGACACGAGCTTGCCTGCCTTCACCTGGTCGCGGTACTTCATCAGCAGCTTGTTCTCGACCATCGTCGCGGCGCCGCGCTGATGGACGACGGCGACGTCGACGTCCCATTTCGGCGCACCGGCCTTCTCCTGCGCCTCGAGCTTCTCGTAGATCTTCTGCGAACCCGAATCGCCGGGTCCGGTGCCGACCGCGCGCACCTTGACGCCCGGGTTCATCTGCTCGAACTTGGGGCCGAGATAATTGTTCACGTAGTCGACCATGTTCTGGTCGCCCGCCGAGACGACGTTCAGCGTCGTCTCGGCCGCTGCGGGGCCGATGGACGCGAGCCCGAGCGCCGCGATGGACAGAAGAAGAATGCGCACTTTCATGATCTCTCCCGAGTCGTATTGGGCCCGTGGGGGCCCTGGTCGCTGATCACGTCGATCGCCGCGCGTGCCCGATCAGCTTGCGGAGCTGGCGCGCGGAAAGAGCAATAGCGCATCGCGGGGAACGACAACGGCCACCGGCGCGCCTTCGTCGATGCGATGGCTGGCGTGCGCCCAGACGTCGGCACCGTCCGTATGCACGCGATAGCGATAACCTTGCCCGACGTAGAGCGTCTGCACGACCTGCCCGTGCAGCTGCAGATCGGCGTCGCTGGCCGATGACGACGCGTCGATGCGAGCAACGTCGCTTCGGAAATGCGCGACGACCGGTTCGCCGCCGTTAGTGCGCGAGCTGCGCAGCCGTCCATCGCCGTCGCGCGTCAACTCGATCGCGTTGTCCGCACCCATGAAGCCGGCGACGAACGCCGACGCGGGCCGGTGGAAGATCTCCTCCGGCGAGCCGTACTGCACGACGCGCCCGGCGTCGAGCACCGCGATGCGATCGGCGAGTGTCAGTGCCTCCTCGCGGTCGTGCGTGACGTAGACCGCCGTGATGCCGATTCGCTTCTGCAGTGCGCGAAGCTCGTGCCGCAACTCGATGCGGACCTTGTAGTCGAGGTTCGACATCGGCTCGTCGAGCAGCAGCAGCGCGGGATCGACCGCAAGCGCGCGCGCGAGCGCGACGCGCTGTCGTTGCCCGCCTGAAAGCTGAGCGACCGAGCGCGATGCGAAGCCCTGCATCTGCATGAGCGCGAGCAGCTCGTCGACGCGCTTCGCGATCGCATCGCGCGCGACGCCGCGCATGCGCAACCCGTAGCCGATGTTCGCCGCGACGCTCATGTGCGGCCACAGCGCGTACGACTGGAACATCATCGCCGTGCCGCGCTTTTCCGGCGGCAGCCCGCTGATGTCGCGCCCCGCGACGCGAATGCGGCCGGATTGCGGCGTCACGAAGCCGGCGATGGAACGCAGAAGCGTCGTCTTGCCGCAGCCCGAGCTGCCGAGCAGCGCAACGAGCTCGCCGCGCGCGACGTCGAGCGACACGTCGGACAGGACGCGCATGCCGTCGTAGGAGACGGATACGCGCTCGATCGCGAGGAAGGTATCAGGGATCAGAGGTCAGGTATCAGGTATCAGGGATCAGAGCACAAGGCCGACGAGCCACCGGCCCGCTTCGCGCGGGCGACATTGTGCCGCGATGTTCGACCAAAGGCGATGCTGCAATGCAATAACGCGTCAACGGGCCTGGAGCGGCTCCTCGTCGTCATCGTCGTCGTCATCATCCCAGTCGCCGCCTTCGTCGTCATCGGGCGGGTCGCCGATCGGCGCATCGTCGTCGTCATCGTCATCGCCGGGCCCGGCGTACCCGTCTGGACGACTGTTCGCCAGCAACAAGGCGACGGCTTCGATCATTGCGGCGGAATGCGCAACTTCTGCCCGGGATAGATGCGGTCCGGCGACGTCAGCATCGGCTTGTTCGCATCGAAGATCTTCATGTACTTGTTCGGATCGCCGTAGAACTGCTTCGAGATCTTCGACAGGTTGTCGCCCGACACGACCGTGTAGTACTGCGCCTCGGGCTGGCTCTGGTCGACGCTCATCATGTCCTTCACCGCCGCGACGCCTGCGACGTTGCCGCAGCAAAGAACGATCTTCTCGCGCGTCGCCTGGTCGGGCGCCACGCCGAATACGCTCGCGGTCGACGTCGCGCCGTCGTAGGTCACCGTCAGCCCGGTTGCGGACAGATTCTGCGACTTGATGTATTCGACGATCGCATCGGCGGCGGCCGAATTCGCGGCCTGCATTTTCGCCTGGTTCGACGGATCGGCGGCAGCATCCTTGACCGCCGCTTGCGCCTGACCGCGTCCGAACAGCTTCTCGCCTGCGTCCTTCACGAAATCGATGAGTCCCATCCATTACCTCGTTCGACGATTGAATTGGATTTTGCGCGGTCCAAACCCGCGCCGGCGCACCCGCTTCACGCAGCATACACCTCGTACGTCTCGCGTTTGCGTCGCTCGCGACGTGCGTCACGCAGGTAAATTTTGCAAGGAAGCACCCATGAGCAAGCAGATGCAGGCACGCAATACTCCCGGGCGGAACGAGCCGAAGCCGCCGTTCCCGAAGCAGCATCAGGAAGGTCCCGGCCTCGAATCGAAACTCGATCCGCGTCCGCGTTACAAGGCCGAGGCGTATCGACCCGCGGGCAAGCTGAAGGACAAGGTCGCCCTCGTCACCGGCGGCGATTCGGGCATCGGCCGCGCGGTTGCGCTTTTGTACGCGCGCGAAGGCGCGAAGGTCGCGATTTCATACCTGCCAGAAGAGCAGTCCGACGCCGACGAAACCGTGAAGGCGATCGAAGGCGCCGGCGGAACGTGCGTGCCGATCGCCGGCGACCTCACCGACGCGGCATTCTGCGATCAGCTCGTCGAGCAGGTCGTGCAGCAGTTCGGCAAGCTCGACATTCTGGTCGCGAATGCCGGGCATCAGAATCGCAAGAAGACGCTGGAGGAAGTGACCGACGAAGAGTTCGATCGCACTTTCAAGACGAACATCTATTCGTATTTCCGTCTTTCGCGCGCGGCGCTGCGCCACATGCAGCCCGGCAGCGCGATCATCGCGACGAGCTCGGAGACCGGCCTCTTCGGTTCCAGGTACCTTCCCGATTACTCGGCGACGAAAGGTGCGATCAATGCGTTCACGAAGACGCTCGCGATGAACCTGCTCGACAAGCACATCCGCGTGAACGCGGTTGCACCGGGTCCCGTCTGGACGCCGCTCAATGCGTCGGATGCGGGCGAGACGCCGGACAAGGTCGCGAAATTCGGGTCCGACAGCCCGATGGGACGCCCGGCGCAGCCCGAGGAGCTTGCGCCTTCGTACGTATTCCTCGCGTCGAACGCCGATTCGTCGTACATCAGCGGCATCGTGCTGCAGGTGATGGGCGGCGAAACGACCGGGGGATAAGCGCGCTCAGTGCAGTTTGACGTGCGGTTCGGTCCGCCGCGTAATCATCCGCGCGGCGGTGTCGAGCGCGGTCTTCCAGAAGCCATGCAGCGCGAGCTCGTGCATCTTGTAGAGCGACAGGTACATCATTCGCGCGAACCAGCCTTCGAGCCAGATGTTGCCGCCGGTCAGGTTGCCCATCAGGTTGCCGACCGTCGAGTATTCGCCGAGCGACACGAGCGAGCCGAAGTCGCGATAGCGCCACGGCAGCAGCGGCTTTCCCGCCAGGCGCCGGCGAATCTGCTTCACCATGTGCGATGCCTGTTGATGCGCGGCTTGCGCACGAGGCGGGACGGTTGGTCCCCCCACACTCGCGGCTTCGCCGCTTCGCTGAACCCCGAGGGGGCGGAATTCGCGCCCGGGGCTGCCCTTCGCGCTTGTATGATCCCCCCACGCTTGCGGCTTCGCCGCTTCGCTGCCCCCCGAGGGGGCGGAATTCGAGCCTGGGGTCGGCCCTGCGGCTTTCATGTTTCCTCGTCCCAGCCACGGGCACGCCGCGCAGTCGCCTATTGCGAACACGTCGTCGTCGCGCGTCGTTTGAAGCGTCTCGCGCACGACGAGCTGGTTGATGCGGTTCGTCTCGAGCCCGTCGAGGTCGCGCAGGAAATCGGGCGCCTTCACGCCTGCCGCCCAGACGACGAGCTCGGCGGGAATGAACTCGCCGGTCGCGAGCCGCACGCCATTCGGAAGCACTTCCGCGACGCGGGCCGACGTGCGCACGCTGATGTGCATCGATTCGAGCAAACGCGATGCGGCGCCGGCGATGCGTTTCGGCAGCGCAGGCAGCACGCGATCGGCGGCTTCGATCAGGATCAGCCGCATGTCGTTGTCGACGTCGATGCGATCGAGGCCGTACGAGACCAGCGTGCGCGTCGTATTGTGCAGTTCCGCGGCGAGCTCGACGCCGGTCGCGCCGGCGCCGATGATGGCGACCTGCAGTTGGTCCGCGCGCAGCGATTCGGACTGCGTATGTGCGCGTATGTACGCATTGACGAGGCGACGATGAAACCGCTCGGCCTCCGCAGGATCGTCGAGCGCGATCGCGAATTCGCGCGCGCCGGGCGTGCCGAAGTCGTTGGTACGGCTGCCGACCGCGATCACCAGCGTGTCGTACGGGATCGTCTGCGACGAGGTCACGGTGTCGCCGTCCTCGTCGACGAACGGCGCGACGTGGACGAGACGCCGTGCGCCATCGAGGCCGTTCATCCGTCCGACGCGATAGCGGAAGTGATGCCAGTGCGACTGCGCGAGGTAGTCGGTCTCGTAGACGCGCACGTCCATGCTGCCCGCGGCGAGCTCGTGCAGATGCGGCTTCCAGAAGTGCGTCCGCGCGCACTCGACCAGTGTGATGTCGGCACGTTGCGTGCGGCCGAGCGCGTCGCCGAGCTTCGTCGCCAGCTCGATGCCGCCGGCACCGCCGCCGACGATGACGACGCGATGCGGCTGCGTCGAATCGGCGGTCGTCATCAGCGCGAGCCGGACGGCGCGAGCGGCGTCAGCGGGGAGCGCCGGCGACCGGCATGTGTGCTTCGGTTCGATCGAGCACGGCTTCCGGCGCCTCGGCCTCGACGTCCGTTTCGTTGTTCAGCACACTGCGCATGCGGTCCATGTCGACTTCACCGCACCAACGGCCGACGACGACCGTCGCGACGCCGTTGCCGATCAGATTGGTAAGCGCACGCGCTTCGGACATGAAGCGGTCGATGCCGAGGATCAGCGCGAGCCCGGCAACCGGCACGTGGCCGACGGCCGACAAGCTCGCCGCCAGCACGATGAAGCCGCTGCCGGTTACGCCTGCGGCGCCCTTGGATGTCAGCACCAGCACCGCAAGCAGCGTGATCTGCTGCAGGAGCGTCATTGGCGTGTTCGTCGCCTGCGCGATGAATACCGCGGCCAGCGTCAGGTAGATCGACGTGCCGTCCAGATTGAACGAGTAGCCGGTGGGAATCACGAGCCCGACGGTCGACTTATGCACGCCGAGGTTTTCGAGCTTGGCCATCATCCGCGGCAGCACTGATTCGGACGACGACGTGCCGAGGACGATCAGAAGCTCTTCCTTGATGTAGCGGATGAACTTCAGGATCGTGAAACCGTGCAGTCGCGCGACGACGCCGAGCACGACCAGGATGAACAGCAAACAGGTCAGATAGAACGTCGCCATCAGCCGGCCGAGCGAGAACAGCGAACCGACACCGTAGCGGCCGATCGTGAATGCCATCGCGCCGAACGCGCCGATCGGCGCAACGCGCATGATGTAGCCGACGATCGTGAACAGAACGTGCGACGATTTCTCGATCCAGTCGAACACCAGCGTGCCCCTGCCGCCGAAGCGGTGCAGCGCGAAGCCGAACAGCACGGCGAAGAGCAGGACCTCGAGGATCTCGCCCTTCGCGAACGCGTCGACGATCGTGTTCGGGATGATGTTCATCAGGAACTCGGTCGTGCTCCCGATCGCGCCCGGATGCGTGTAGCTCGCGATGGCCTTCGTGTCGAGCGTCGCAGGATCGACGTTCATTCCGGCGCCGGGCCGCACGATGTTAACGATCGCGAGGCCGACGATCAGCGCGACCGTGCTCATGACCTCGAAGTACAGAAGCGCCAGGCCGCCGGTCTTGCCGACCTTCTTCATGTCCTCCATGCCGGCAATGCCGACGACGACGGTGCAGAAGATGATCGGCGCGATCATCATCTTGATGAGCTTGATGAAGGCGTCGCCGAACGGCTTCATCGCGACGCCGGTCGCCGGCGCGAAATGACCGACGAGGACACCGATGAGGATGGCGACGATGACCTGGAAGTAGAGCGACGTGTAGAGGGGCTTGCGATGGTCTGGCGTCGTTGCTTTCGCGGAAACACCGATGTTGGCTGCCATGCTGCCTCCATGCACGCGGTCGGCTTCGCTCGCACCGCGGTGCGGCGTACTTACGTCATCGTCTTGCTTAGGTCATCGTCTTGCGCGCCGGCGGCAGATCGGTGCAGACGCCTTCGAACACCTCGGCGGCCATGCCGATCGACTCGGACAGCGTCGGATGCGGATGGATCGTCTTGCCGATGTCGACCGCGTCGCAACCCATCTCGATCGCGAGCCCGATCTCGCTGATCAGGTCACCCGCGTGCATGCCGACGATGCCGCCGCCGATGATCCGATGCGACGCATCGTCGAACAAGAGCTTCGTGAAGCCTTCGTCGCGCGCATTCGCGATGGCGCGGCCCGACGCGGCCCAGGGGAACACCGCCTTCCGGTATCCGATGCCCTTCGCCTTGCATTCGTCCTCGGTGACGCCTGTCCACGCGACTTCGGGATCGGTGTAGGCGACCGACGGGATCTGTCGTGCGTCGAAATACGATTTCATCCCTGACGCCGCTTCGGCCGCCACGTGGCCTTCGTGCACGGCCTTGTGCGCGAGCATCGGCTGACCCGCAATGTCGCCGATCGCGAAGATATGCGCGACGTTCGTGCGCATCTGGCTGTCGACTTCGACGAAGCCACGGTCGGTGACGGCGACGCCCGCCTTCGCGGCCTCGATGACCTTGCCGTTCGGCGATCGACCCACGGCGACGAGCACGAGGTCGTAGACCTGCGGTTGGGGCGGCGCGTTTGCGCCTTCGAATGCGACCTCGATGCCGGCATTCGTCGCTTTCGCCGAAACGGTCTTCGTCTTCAGCATGATGCGATCGAAGCGCGGCGCGTTCTTCTTCTCCCACACCTTGACGAGATCGCGGTCGGCGCCCAGCATCACGCCGTCGAGCATCTCGACGACGTCGATGCGGCTGCCGAGCGACGA
>JAICLP010000220.1 GCA_025925475.1 Burkholderiales bacterium
CGCCCTGGTCGCTTGCATGCACAAACTGCTCTTGGCCATTTACAGCGTTGCCAAGCATCGCCGCGCGTTCGTCCCGCAACTCGGCACACCAAGGCCCGCGCAATGAAAAAACCGCTTGACAGAGATCACGGTATCTCATTGCGTTTCCGGTACGCCGATTCGCTTGCCGCGGGCCGCGAAGTCGGTTGCGAGCAGCTCGAGTGCGCGCTCGACCCGCGTGCCCGGCGGAAAGGCACGATCGAAGCCCATGTCGAGGAAACGCCGCTCGACGTCGTACCACGGCTGCTTGCCGACGACCAGGTTGCCGCCGACATAGAGCAGGATGTCGTCGAGGCCCGCCTCGATGCAAAGGTCGCGGAAGCCGCGGCAGTCGAGCTCGCCCTGGCCGTAGAGGGACGACACGAGGATCGCGTCGGCGGCCGTCTCGATCGCGGCCTTGATGAAGTCGCCTGCCGGTGTCAGCGCGCCGAGCGCGACGACGCGATAGCCGGCATCCTCGAGAGCCATCGCCAGGATGCGATTGCCGACGATATGCGTGTCGGCACCGATGACGCCGGTGACGATGGTCGGCGCACTCACCGAACACCCTCGCGCTTCCCGATCGATCGTCCGCCGATTGCATGCAGTGCGCGGTGGCAGTGCACGCGACCACAGGCGTTGGCAACGAGCGCCTCGCGATCGATCTGCGGCACGCAGCGCGCGCGAAGCACGACCTGACCTTCGTCGAGCGGCAACGGTGCGTCGAACAGCGTCTGGTGCACCTTGAGAAATCCGTTCATCTCGCCGGCATTGTCGATGTAGCGGCTCGCGACGCATGCTTCCATCCAGCACGACAGGTCGCAGGCGACGCCGTTGCCGAGGACCGGCTGCATGCCGAGTGTGCGAATGCGATCGAGGGCGCTCGTCAAGGCGTCGATGCCGGCAAACTTCATGAGCTTGAGCTTGATGAAGCGGCATGCCTGCTCCGCCGCCGCGCGCTCGATGTCGTCGATGCCGTAGATCGACTCGTCGAGCATCAACGGCAATTTGCGCCGACGCGCCGCATTCGACGCCACCGCGTGGGCGGCCCAGTCGCCGGCCGCGCAGGGCTGCTCGAAGAGCTCGATGCCGACGGGATCGATGCTCTCGATGAACCGCACCGCGTCCTCTGCGGCGTAGCCCTGGTTCGCATCGATGCGGATCGCTGCGCGGCCTTCGACAGCGCGCTGGACGGCGGCGACGTGGTGCCCATCGGCTTGCGCGTCGAAACCCACCTTCACCTTGACGGTGCGGTAACCCTCGGCCAGAAGCCGCGCGAAGTCGTCGCGCAACCGCGGCTCGTCGTCGCCCTGCAGCAAACCGAGCAGCGGCACGCGCCGCTCGTGATCGGAATGCAGCAGCGGATGGCCGGTCGCGTGGTCGAGCGCGCACGCGAATGCACTCGCCAGAAACGGCGCGCGCGCCGCGAGCGCGTTCACGCGCAGCCGACAGTCCCCCGCCGGCAGCCCGCAGAGCGCTTCGACGAGGTCCGTGGCCAGCGCCCACGCGCCTTCGATCGTCTCGTCGGTGTAGCCGGTGAGAAGCGTCGCTTCGCCATGGCCGCAGCGTCCATCGAGCACGATCTCGACGACGAGCGTGTCGTAATGCGTGACCGCGCCGAATGCCAGCCGGTAGGGCCGCACGAGCGGAATGCGCAATCGCGAAACGGTGATGGCGTCGATGATCATCGCAAAGCGTCCCTCATCGCAGCCCGCGAGCCAGAAGCGCGATGCCACCGCACAGGACGATCGCGAGAATCGCGCGCCGAAACGCTTCCCGCGACAGCCGCGCGAAGATCGCCATGCCGGCAAGGCTGCCCACGATCGCAACCGGCAGGCAGACGAGCAGCGCACGCCCTGTGCGCCCGCTGAATCCGATCATGCCGGCGTAAAGCACGAGCGTCAGCGCCTGGCTGTAGAAGCCGAACGATTGCAGCACGCCGCGCTGCTGCGCCTTCGCAAAACCGCGCATGCCGATCCACAGGCTCGGCAGGACGACGCTCAGGCCCGCGATGCCGCCGAACACCCCGCCGACGAGACCCGCTGCACCATCGGCAACGCGACCGACGCGTACCGGCAGATCGAGGGTCGGCAATGCGGGACGGCAGAGCACGAATGCGCTGTAGCCAACGAGCGCGACGCCGATGGCAAGGCGCAACACCGAAGGATCGAACCGCGCGAGCAGCAGCACGCCAAGGGGTGCACCTGCGGTCGCGCCTGCAGCGAACGGCCAGACCTTGCCGAGATCGATGTCGCGCCAGATGCGCGGAAGCGTGACGAGATTGAGCACGATCGGGCAGATCACGGCGAGCGGGACCACCTCGGCCGGCGGCAGCCACTGCAGCCAGATGACCGAGGCCGAAAGCGAGAACGCGAAGCCCGAGATTCCGAACACGAGCGCGCCCACGGCGCTTCCGGCGACGAGCACCCACAACTCGAGCGAAGACGGCACGAAGGGTGTGGTCCGCGGGCATCGGCGGACGAATCATCTAGATGTCTATGCGGAGGAGTATTCCATCGGCGAGCACGATGGTCAAGACGACGATATGGAATGCAAGCTCATTCATCTATATGATTTGGGCGACAGCCAGCATCCTGCATCCGCATGCCGCGCCGCGTACCTCTCTACAAGCGTGTCAAGCAACGTCTCGCGGCCGCGCTCGAGAAGGGCGTCTGGCGCCCGGGCGAGGCACTGCCGCCGGAGCCGGCGCTGGCGAAGCGGTTCGCCGTCAGTGTCGGCACGCTGCGCAAGGCGGTCGACGAGCTCGTTGCCGAGAGCCTGCTCGTGCGGCGCCAGGGAAGCGGCACCTACGTCGACAGCCATACGCGCGACACGATGCTCGCGCGCTTTTTCCCGATGGTCGATCGCACCGGGAACAAGCGGCTGCCGCAATCGCGGCTGTTGTCGTTCCGGCGCGGCAGGGCGAGCGCCGCCATCGCGGCGCTGTTGCATCTGCAGCGCGGCGCGCCGGTCTTCGAAATCGACAACCTGCTGTCGCTCGACGACGAACCGCTGATCCTCGACCGCATCCGCCTGCCGCAGGCGTTGTTTCCCGACCTGACCGAAGCGATCTTCGCCGAGCGCGAGGCGACGATTTATGCGCTGTACCAGTCGCGCTACGGCGTCACGGTGGTCCGTACCGAGGAGAGCATCGCAGCGGCGCTGGCCGATGAGCGCGCGTGCGAGCTTTTGCTGCTCACGCCGCCTGCGCCGGTGCTGCGCGTCGTGCGCACCGCCTATGCGTGGCACAGCCAGCCCGTCGACACGCGTGTACGGTTGATCGCAACGCGGCGCCATCATTACCGGAGCGTTCTCGGGCAGCGCTGACGCGTAAAGGCTCTGCGCGGTCGCCGCAATCGGCGCGTGCAAGCGAGCTAAAACTGCGGCGCCATGAACCGTCGCATCCGCGAAAGCTCGTCGTCGAGCGCCCGCGCGAACGCACGTCCGCGCGGCGCACGGCCGCGCAGGTAACCGATCTCGCTCACGAGGGCACCCTCCTTCGTCGTCATGTTCGCCCAGCCGATCACTTCGTCGGCGTAGAGGAGCGGCAGCGCGTAGTAGCCGAGCTTGCGCTTCGCGGGTGGCGTGTAGGCCTCGAAGCGATACGACCAGCCGAAGAAGCGCTCGAAACGCGCGCGGTCCCAGACGATCGGATCGAACGGCGCGAGCAGGCGCGCTTCGCCGTCGACGGCATCGGCGAGATCAAGGGGTCCCTCGTTCGCCGGCCAGTACCACTCGACGCCGTCGACGTGGGCGTGCGCAAGACGCCGCCTCGCGCGACCAAGCGCGTCGTCGATGCCGCGCGCGAGTTGCGGCACCGCGTAGCGCAACCGGCGCACGATCGGCGACAACGTCGCGGCCGGCAACGGCGCGTACTTCGCGACGAGCACGTCGATCAGCGCATCGAGGCGCGCGCGCGGTGTCGAGGGATGCGTCGGCGGGCGCGAACGCACCGCATAGACGCGGATGCCCGCCTCCCGCCGAGCGACGCGAAGCAAGCCGCGATGGTGCATCGCCTCGAGCAGATGTGTCGTCGCGTTCGACGTGCCGCCCCATGCATTGACGACGGCGCCGTGTGCGAAGCGTGCCTCGACATCGCGCGGATGCGCTTCGCCATGCTCGGCGATGAACGCAAGGACGGCACGCGCACGCCTGCGGCGCGCATCGCTCCAGCGATGAGAGCCGGCACGCGGATGCATCAACGCGGAGAGCTCGCGCGACACGAATCCGTAGTTGACGAAGAAATCCTCCTCGACGGCGAGCGTCGGATACGAGCGGTCGAGGTCGCCTGCGCGATAGCCCGCGACGCGATGCCGAAGCGCAAGATCCTGCGCGCGCGCCGGGGCGCGAATCGGGTCGGCCTGCACGAAGCCGAGGCGATCGATCGCGTGCTGCAGATCGCGCGGAGCGAACAGACTGCGCGCGATCGCGTAGCGGCGAAGGTCGGCGAGTTGAAGGACGGCGCCCATGCAACGCGTGACGGGTAGCGCGACATCGCGCGGCGCGCCATTGTAGCGATGCCCGGCGCAGAGGCCGCGATCCCGCCCGCCATGAGAGTCACTCGCCGGCATCCGCGCGACGAGCGCCTTCGCGCCGCGTGCGATCGAACGGATGTACATCGAGCAACGACGCGTCGCCGTGCGCGGACGTCGGACCGACGCGTACACGGTTTTCAGCGCGCGGCCGGGTCCACCCTAGGCCGAATCCGGCAATAGTGGCTGCATGCTTCCTGCAAGTACGTCCCCCCGCGCCATCGGCTGAGCAGACGCCGGGGACGTCCGCTTCCTTTTGCAGCTTCCGAACACCGCAGAAAGCAAGCCTGCCCAAAGGGCCCGGGAGAGCCAAGTCCGCTCGGGCGCGGCCGATGCCGCGCGCAGACGCGATCACGCGAGCGACCGCAATTCGTTTCGATTGCCGGTCACGACGCTGCCTCAACCGGACGAGACGACGTGCGGGCCGACGTGCCTGCACGCGATCTACACGTTCTTCGGCGACGACGAGCCGCTGCCGACGGTGATCGAGCGGATGTGGCGGCTCGAGCACGGCGGCACGTACGCGGTCTACCTCGCGTGCGACGCGCTGCGCAACGGCTACCGCGCGCGTCTTTACACGTACAACCTGACGGTATTCGATCCGACGTGGTTCACGCAGCCGGGCGTCGACATCGCGGCGCGGCTCGTCATGCAGCGCGACGCGAAGGACGAGCGCCGCGGTCAGCACGCCGTCGACGGCTATCTCGAATTCCTCGCGCGCGGCGGGCGGCTGCGCTTCGCGAACCTGTCCGATCACCTGATCCGCCGCATCCTCGGATGCCGGTTGCCGATTCTTACCGGGCTTTCGTCGACGTACCTCTATCGCTCGGCGCGCGAATGCGCCGACGGCGCCATCGACGACGTGCGCGGTCATCCGGTCGGCCATTTCGTCGTCATCGCCGGCTGGGACGATCGGCGGCGGCGCGTGATGGTCGTGGATCCGTATCAGCCGAATCCGTGGGGACCTTCGCACGAGTACTGGATCAGCGTCGATCGCGTCGTCGCCGCGATCCTGCTCGGCATCGTCACGCACGACGCGAACCTGCTGGTCGTGTACCCGGCTCACACCCGGCGCCC
>JAICLP010000401.1 GCA_025925475.1 Burkholderiales bacterium
GTCGGACGGCGACCCGAATCCGAGCGTTCGCGACCGCTCTTATTTCATCGCGCAGCGCGATAGCCCGTCGCTCGGACTCTTCGTCAGCGAGCCGATGCTGACGCGCATGCACCGGCGTCCCGCCATCGTGCTGTCGCGACGGCTGACCGATGCGCAGGGACGATTCGCCGGCATCGTGAGTGGCGTGATCGCCCTCGACTGGTTCCAGCAGTTCTATCGCCAGATCAAGCTCGGCACGCGCAGCGCGATCCTGCTTTTCCGAAACGACGGCACGCTGCTCGTGCGCGAGCCGGCGCTGGCCGGGCGCGTCGGCAAGATCTTTCCGGCGTTCGCCGACGGCGTTTCCACGCTTGGCGCGACGCAGATCATGACGTCGGTCGACCGCGTGCCGCGCTTCGTCGCGAGCGCGCACACCGACGGCTTTCCGCTGACGGTCTCGATCGCGCGCGAGGAAGCGGCGGTTCTCGAGCCGTGGCGCAAGGAACTCTTTCTCGTCAGTGCCCAGGACGTCGTGCTGAGTGCGCTGATCGCCCTCGCGATCGCCGCGCTCGTGCATCAGTTGCGTCGCGTCGAGCTCGGCGAACGGGCGCTTCGCGAGAGCGAGGAGCGCTATGCGCTCGCGATGGAAGGCGCGAACGAGGGTCATTTCGATCGCAACCTCGGGGATGCGCACGGCTACATGTCGCCGCGGATGAAGGAACTGCTCGGCCTCGATCCGGCCGTGACGTCGTACACGCAGGACGAGGCGCTGGCGAACGTCCATGCCGGCGACAGGGCACGGATGGACGCGGCGTTTCGCCAGCATGTCGAGCGGCGCACCGAACGCTACGAAGTGGAATTTCGCGTGCGCCACGCCGATGGCGAATGGCGCTGGATCCTTGCGCGTGCACGCTGCCTGCGCGATCAGGACGGCAAGCCGTACCGCCATGCCGGATCCGCGATCGACATTTCGGAGCGCAAGCGCGCGGAGGCGGAAAAGGACGGCCTCGAGATGCAGCTGCGCAAGTCGCAGAAGATGGAGGCGATCGGCACGCTGGCGGGCGGCATCGCGCACGACTTCAACAATATCCTCGGCGCGATTCTCGGCTACGGCGAGCTCGCGCAGAAGGGTGTGCCCGGCGGGGTCGTCCGCCGCTACATCGACAACGTCATGCACGCGGCGGAGCGGGCGAAGGGTCTCGTCGAGCAGATTCTCGCGTTCAGCCGCAGCGGCCTCGGGGAGCGCGGCCCGGTCAACGTTCAGGCGGTGATCGCGGAGACGCTCGACCTGCTTGCGGCCTCGTTGCCCGGGCGCATTCAACTGACGCGGAAACTCGACGCGGGCGATGCCGCGGTGATCGGCGAAGCAACGCAGCTCCATCAGGTCGTGATGAACCTGTGCACGAATGCCGTGCAGGCGATGCCGGGCGGCGGCGTGCTCGATGTGCGTCTTGCGCGCGTCGATGTTCGCGAGCGCCGCTCGATGTTCCACGGAGTCGTCGCGCCCGGTCCGTACGTGCGCCTTGCGGTGCGCGATACCGGCACCGGTATCGATCCGGCGGTGCTCGAGCGGATGTTCGATCCGTTCTTCACGACGAAGGGCGTCGGAGCGGGCACGGGACTCGGCTTGTCGCTCGTCCACGGCATCGTCGCCGATGTCGCCGGTGCGGTCGACGTCGCGACTGCCATCGACGAGGGCACGACGTTTTCCATCTGGCTGCCGATCGTCGGCACCGCGCCGCCGCCGCCGGCCGAGGTCCCGAACGCGCTGCCGGGCGGGAACGGCGAAACGATCATGGTGGTCGACGACGAATCGCCGCTCGTTGAGCTCGCGGAGGAGATGCTCGCGCAGCTCGGCTACGAGCCGGTCGGTTTTGAATCGCCGCGCGCAGCGCTCGACGCGTTCATCGACGATCCGCATCGCTTCGACGCGGTGCTCACCGACGAGATGATGCCGGAGCTGACCGGCAGCGCACTCGCCGTCGAGATTCACCGGATTCGTCCGGACCTGCCGATCGTCGTGATGAGCGGTTATGTCGACAGCGGGGTTGCCACACGCGCGCGCGCGGCAGGCGTCAGCGACGTGCTGCGCAAGCCGCTGCAGGGCCGCGAGATCGCCGAAACGCTGGCGCGTGCAGTGCGCGCCGCTTCACCGAAGGCCGCGACCGTGGAGTGATCGGTAGCAGCGAGGGCGTCAGGCGTTTCGTCCGTGCATCAGCCGTTGCACGACGAACGCGACGGCCGCCGCACCGAGCGCGATCAGGCACATCGCGAGCCAGCCGGCACGCGTCAGCGCGACGCTCGCGATGACGGCGCCGGCAGCGTTGCCGCCCCACATGTGTGCCTGGAACAGCGTGTTGAGCCGGCTTCGCGCCTGCGGATCGACCGATGTGACGAGCGTCTGGTTCGCCACCATCGCCGCGCGCAATCCGCAGTCGAGCAGCGCGGCGCCGGCAATCACCGCGACGATCGTCGTCGTACCGAACGCAAGCACGACGAA
>JAICLP010000113.1 GCA_025925475.1 Burkholderiales bacterium
CGAGAGTCCGAGCAGCAGATTGACGATGATCAGTGCCGCCGTGATCCAGTGCAGCGCGATCGCGCCACGGTTGTACGTCTCGCTCAAATTCGCGTCCTGGTCATCGGCCGCCCCCGCGCAGCGCGAGGCTTACAGGTAACAGTGGCATCGCCGCGCCTATTCCACGTCAACCACCCTGCGCGAGCGACGCCACGAAATGGCGTACGCCGTCGAGGAGCATCTGCACGGCGAGTGCCGTCAGCACGAGGCCCATCAGCCGCTCGACGGCGATCATGCCCCGCTCGCCGAGCACGCGCTGCAGCCGGTAGGCCGCCAGCAGGACGATCGTCGCGACGATCATCGCCGCGGTCAACGCGATCAGCCATGCGAGCCGGTGCGGCGGATCGCGCGACACCATCAGCATCACCGTCGCGAGCGCCGAAGGCCCGGCGATCGATGGAATCGCGAGCGGAACGAGGAACGGCTCCTCGCCGGGCGGGTCGCCGAAGATTCCTTCCGGATGGCGGAACACCATGCGCAGCGCGATGAGGAACAGGATGATGCCGCCGGCGATCGCGAGCGATACCTCGGACAGCTGCAGCCAGTGCAGGAACGCCTGCCCGCCGAACATGAACGCGACGAGGATCAGGTACGCGGCGAAGCATTCGCGCAGCACGACGCGCGAACGCCGCGCCGGCGCGACATTGGCAAGCGCCGATACGACGATCGGCACGTTGCCGAACGGATCGATGACGAGCAGCAGCAACACCGCAGCGGAGAAGACTTCGGCGACGGGCATTGCGTCAGTGCTCCTGGCTGAGATCCATTCCGGGGCCGAGAGCGCCCTAATCCCCGAGGACGCTGCCTTCGCGCCTCGGATCGGCGCCGCCGGCGAAGCCTCGCGGCGTGCGCACGATCGTCTGCACGCCGCTCGTCTCCTCGACGACGCGCACGTGGTGCCCGAGCGCGGCGAGCTTCGGCGCAAGCGCCGCGACCGCAGTGTCCTTCTCGAGCTCGAGCGGACCATTGCGGCTGCCGAAGTTCGGCAGTGCCGCCGCGGCCTGCGGATCGAGCTTCCAGTCGATCAGCGCGAGCAGCGTCTTGACCACATAGTCGATGATCGCGCTGCTGCCCGGCGATCCGGTGACGATCGCGACGCGGCCCGCGAGATCGTACGCGATCGTCGGCGCCATCGACGAGCGCGGGCGCTTGCCGGGCTCGACGCGGTTCGCGACCGGCCTTCCCTTTTCGAGCGGCACGAACGAGAAGTCGGTCAGCTCGTTGTTGAGCAGGAACCCGCCTTCGGTCATCAGGTGACTGCCGAACGCATACTCGATCGTCGTCGTCATCGACACTGCGTTGCCGTCTGCGTCGACGATCGAGATCTGCGACGTCGACGGCAGGTCGAACGCGGCATCGGTGCCCCAGGCGATTGCCGTTGCGTTCGTGCGCTTCGCGGGATCGCCCGGCTTGGCGACGCCGAGGCTTCGCATCGGCGAGATGAGCATCGAGCGTTCGCGCAGGTAACGCGCGTCGAGCAGTCCGGCGGGCGCCTTGAAGAAGTCGGGGTCCGCCATGTAGACGCCACGATCGGCGAACGCGAGGCTCTCGGCCTCGCTCGCGAAATGCACGCTCCAGAACGAGGCGGCGCCCATTGCGGCAACATCGTAAGGCTCCAGCATCGCAAGCGTTTGCAGGACGGTGAGGCCGCCCGACGACGGCAGCGGCATCCCGCAGACGCGATAGCCGCGATAGCCGTTGCACACCGGCTCGCGCGTCCTCACGACGTAATGCGCGAGATCAGCGTGCGCGAGGTCCCCGGGATGACGCGGCGCATCGGCGATCGTGCGCACGATGTCATCGGCAATCGATCCTTCGTAGAACGCACGCGCGCCCCGCACCACGAGCGTGCGCAGCGTTTGCGCGTACGCCGGATTGCGAAGACGTGCGCCGACCGGCAACGGCGCACCGTCGGCCGTGTGGAAGTAGTCCCGCGCACGCTGCTGCGGCCAATCGGCCTGCGCGGCAATTTCGTCGTGCAAGCGCGGCGACACCGGGAAGCCGCTCTCGGCGAGCGTGATCGCGGCCGCGAACAGTCGCGACCACGCGACGCGTCCGTGCTCGCGATGCACGGTGTCGAGCAGGCGAACGATCCCCGGCACGCCGACCGAGCGGCCGCCGATGACCGCATCGAGGAACGCGAGAGGCTTGCCGTCAGGGTCGAGAAAGCGATCGGGACGTGCGGACGCCGGTGCCGTTTCGCGTCCGTCGTAGGCGAAGAGCTTCCCGCTTCTCGCATCGTGATAGAGCAGGAACGCGCCGCCGCCCAGACCCGACGACTGCGGCTCGACGAGTCCGAGCACGAGTTGCACGGCGATCGCCGCATCGATCGCGTTGCCGCCATCGTGCAGGACGTCGTAACCGGCGCGCGTCGCGAGCGGATTCGCGGCCGCGACCATGAAGCGGCGGCTTTCGACGGGCGCCTTGTCGATCCACCCCGACGGATGCTCGGGCGCGATCGGCTGCGCGAGGACCAGCGCCGCGCAAGCCGTGGCGATGCACGCGCCGGCGCGCGTAGCGAGCGCTCGAAGGCGCATGGAACGCGGAAGGAAACGCAAAGGCGGCGATTCTACGCCGCTCCGCTCATCCCCCCGCGCTTGCGGCCGTCGCCGCTATTGTTCTGCCCGGGCGGGCGTCGGATCGTGCGCACCGATTTGCGCGCGATCCCTGAGCGTGTTGCGCCTTCCTCGTGCGCACAGGGCGCGCAGCAGAAGAAGTGCCGGCCCGAGGGAAGTGCCGCGCCCGCCCTCGTCAGCGGCTGCCCTTGCACGCGTTCGCGCCCGGATCGGCGCGAAGGCACCGAATCGTGGCGATCGGTACGCCGGCGACCATCAATTGCTCGCTGGCGATGTGCTGCAGCTTGATCGCGTCCGCGGGTGCAATGCCGAGATCGGTGTGCGCGCGGTCGTTCTCGCCGAACGATGACGGATCGATGCCGGTGATCGTGCCAAGCAGGACGAGTGCGTCGAGGTACGAGCCTTCCTTGCTGGCGTGCAGGTAGTCGAGCCACCAGAGATTCATCTTGTCGCGCGGCAAAGCGATGCTGTACGTGCCGTCCGATGCGTAGAAGCCATCCGCCTTCGCGACCCCTTCGTCGAGCGCACGCTGGAATGCGTCACCGACCGGCGCCACGCCCGCGAAACCCGGATTGCTCTGCGCCTTCGCAAGAAACGAAGCGTGCAGGTCGACCGTCATGCCGGCCAGGCCTTCGTCCTGATAGTAGAGCGTGTCCGGAAAGCCGTTCGGAAAAGCCGCATCCGTCGTATCGACGATCGGCCGCCCGTCCGGGACTTCGGGATAGTTCGGGTCCGGCACCGTTGCAAGATGCGGGAAGACCATGTCGGGGCGCGCCCACGTTTGCGTCAGGTACACCTTCGCCATCGGGTTCGCGTGCGGATTCGCGGGGATCGTGCGCAGCGTGTTGTTGTTGCACGACGAGAACGTGCCGCCGGCCGCCACGCAGCCGTCGACGCTGCCGTACAACGCCGTGTACATCGCCCGCTCGCGGTAGCTTTGCGCGGCGCCGACGTGAACGTACTGCTCGATCCTGTCGGCATACGCGTTGAATTGCGGCAGGTTGGCATTGGCGCCGCGACCCGCCGGTAACGGCGCGTCGCTTTGCTCCTGCAGCACGACGACGTCCCACTTCCGCGAGGCGATGTTGCCCCGCAGGTCCCAGTTGTCCGGGTTCGCGGTATCGAGGAAATGGCCGCGCAGCGTCGCCGCGTTGCGCGCCGACATCGACACGTCGTAGTCGAGTCCCGCCTGATCGGCAAGCGACTTGAAGATTCCCGGCACGCCACCCCACGGGTGCGGCTCGAAAACGTTCGTTCCCGATGTATCGCTGAACGGCGCCCCGGAGCCGGGCGGTCCCTGCGGTCGCGTCAGGTCGTGCACGTTCTGCGCGTTGTAGCTCATCACCGGGTCGACGCGACCGAACGTGTAGCTGTTGCCGACGAACAGGATCGCGACCGGCGCGGCGAACGCGCTCCCCGCGCACGCCAGGCCACCGACGATCAATGCGACACGCAGCCGATTCTTCATTGCGAGCCTCCGCAGTCGAACCCTGAGCGCGACCGACGCGTCGTTTCCACGGCCGATACGCGCGTTAGCTGTACCGATGGATCGGTTACTTCGCAATTGCAGCCGGCGCGGTGGCGGGCGCCGATGCGCTCGGAGGATGCACCGGCGTCGCCGCTGCGGGTGCCGCGGGCGCGCCTCCCTGCAGCACGAGCAACGGCACGATCAGAAGCGCGACGATGTTGATGATCTTGATCAGCGGATTCACCGCCGGCCCCGCGGTGTCCTTGTACGGATCGCCGACGGTATCGCCGGTGACCGCCGCCTTGTGCGCGTCGGAGCCCTTGCCGCCGAAGTGGCCGTCCTCGATGTATTTTTTCGCGTTGTCCCACGCGCCGCCGCCGGTCGTCATCGAGATCGCGACGAAAAGGCCGGTCACGATCGTGCCCATCAGCACGCCGCCGAGCGTCTGCGCGCCTGCCTCGACGCCGCCGGCCCACGCGAAGCCGACGCCGACGGCGATCGGGATCAGTACCGGCAGCAGCGACGGCACGATCATCTCGCGGATCGCCGCGCGCGTCAGCATGTCGACCGCCACGCCGTACTCGGGCTTCGCGGTGCCCTGCATGATGCCCTTGATCTCGCGGAATTGGCGGCGCACTTCGACGACGACGGCACCTGCGGCGCGGCCGACCGCCTCCATCGCCATCGAGCCGAACAGGTAGGGAACGAGGCCGCCGATGAAAAGGCCGATGATGATGTAGTGATTCGAAAGGTCGAAGCTCACCGAATGGCCCGCCGACTCGAGCGCGTGCGTGTAGTCGGCGAAGAGCACGAGCGCGGCCAGGCCCGCCGAGCCGATCGCGTAGCCCTTCGTCACCGCCTTCGTCGTATTGCCGACGGCGTCGAGCGGATCGGTGATGTTGCGCACCGACTCGGGCAAGTCGGCCATTTCCGCGATGCCGCCCGCGTTGTCGGTGATCGGGCCGTACGCGTCGAGCGCGACGATGATGCCGGTCATCGACAGCATCGCGGTCGCGGCGATCGCGATGCCGTAGAGGCCCGCGCAGACGAACGAGACGAGGATCGCGATGCAGACGGCGATCACCGGCCACGCGGTTGCCTTCATTGATACGCCGAGGCCCGCGATGATGTTCGTCGCATGGCCGGTCGTCGATGCGGACGCCACGTGTCTGACCGGCTTGAAGTCGGTGCCGGTGTAGTACTCGGTGATCACCACCATCGCCGCGGTCAGCACGAGGCCGACGAGCGCGGCGCCCCAGAGACGCAATGGCGACAGCGCTGCATTGGCGCCGCCAACGCCGCTCATCATCCACTGCGTAATGAAGAAGAAGCCGATCGCGGAGAGCACGCCGGCGACGATCAGCCCGCGATAGAGCGCGTTCATGATCTTGCCGCCGGTCCGCGCCTTGACGAAGTAGCAGCCGACGATCGACGCGAGGATCGAGAAGCCGCCGAGCACGAGCGGATAGGTGACCGCCGTCGTCGCCATCGTCGGCAACAGCAGCGCGCCGAGCAGCATCGTCGCGACGATCGTCACCGCGTAGGTCTCGAAGAGATCGGCCGCCATGCCGGCGCAGTCGCCGACGTTGTCGCCGACGTTGTCCGCGATCACTGCGGGGTTGCGCGGATCGTCCTCGGGAATCCCCGCTTCGACCTTGCCGACCAGATCCGCGCCGACGTCCGCTCCCTTCGTGAAGATGCCCCCGCCCAGGCGCGCGAAAATCGAGATCAGCGAGCCGCCGAATGCGAGTCCCACGAGCGGCTGGATCGCTGCATGCAGGCCTTCATTGTCGAGGTTCGGCGCGTAGTGCGCGGACGAGACGAGGAACCAGTAGAAACCGGTCACGCCGAGCAGGCCGAGGCCGACCACGAGCATGCCGGTGATCGCGCCGCCGCGAAACGCGAGGCTCAGCGCCTCGTTGAGCCCCGTGCGCGCCGCTTCGGCCGTGCGCACGTTCGAGCGCACGGAGACGTTCATCCCGATGTAGCCGGCAAGGCCGGAGAGGATCGCGCCGACCGCGAAGCCGGCCGCCGTACGCCAGGCCAGGAAGACGCCGATCAGGATGAAGAGAATCACGCCGACGATGCCGATCGTCGTGTATTGGCGGTTGAGATACGCCTTCGCGCCGGCCTGCACCGCCGCCGCGATTTCCTGCATCCGCGGATTGCCCGCGGGCTTGGCGAGGATCCAGCGAATCGATACCGCGCCATAGACGATCGCCGCAATCGCGCAGACGAGCGCGAAGATGAGCGAGTTGGACATTGACGACTCCCTTTGCGAACGTGATCTTCGAAACGGCCTCGACGCGCCATTCTCGCGGACGCTTCTTTCGCGGTCGCGCCGGCTCGAGCACGCGGCCGTGCCGTTCCTCTTTTGCGGCTGGGCCCGCGAAGATCCGGGGCCGCCAAAAACTCGCCATTTTGCCAGTTTGCGGCCGGGGAAGTCGAGCCGGTCTGCTGCGGAACATTTCGCCGTCTACGACGAAGGTCAGTGTGCCGCTGCGCGGCCGAATGCGAGCCTCAGATCTCGAACGCCGTCGCGAGCTTCTTCGGCACCGCGACATTCTTCAACCGCACGTATTGCGGCAGGCCGTCGCGGTACGGCGGCGGCGCTTCGCCCTTGATCAGCGGCGACAGGTAGGCGCGCGCCTTGGCGGTGATGCCGTAGCCATCGCCCGCGATGTAGTCGCGCGGCAGCATCTTCTCGCGGTTCGCGACTTCGGAAAGCGGTGCAACGCCGATCTTCCAGCGATACGGACGATCCGATACGCGCACGATCGCCGGCATCACGGCGTTCTGCCCGCGGAGCGCGAGCTCGACCGCCGCCTTGCCCACCGCATAGGACTGGTCGAGATCGACCTTCGACGCGAGATGGCGCGCCGCGCGCTGCAGGTAATCGGCGACCGCCCAGTGGAATTTGTAGCGCAGCCGATCCTTGACGAGCGCCGCGATCTGCGGCCCGACGCCGCCGAGCTGCGCATGGCCGAACGCATCCTTCGTCCCCGCCTCGCCCATCAGCTTGCCTTCGGCATTGCGCAAGCCTTCGGACACGCCGACGCAGCAATAGCCGAATCGCTTCGTGCGCGAGTCGACGGCGTCGAGGAATTTCGCTTCGTCGAATGCTATCTCGGGGAAAAGCAGCACGAGCGGGATCGGCGTCGCTTCGTCGTCGGCGAGGCCGACCGCCGCGGTGATCCAGCCCGCGTGGCGGCCCATGACCTCCAGCACGAACACCTTCGTCGACGTCTTCGCCATCGACGCCACGTCGAACGCCGCTTCGCGCATCGACGTCGCGACGTATTTCGCCACCGAGCCGAAGCCGGGACAGTTGTCGGTGACGGCGAGATCGTTGTCGACCGTCTTCGGCACGTGCACGGCGATCAGCGGATAGCCGAGCGCCTGCGCGATCTGCGACACCTTGAGGCACGTATCGGCCGAATCGTTGCCGCCGTTGTAGAAGAAGTAGCCGATGTCGTGCGCGCGGAATACCTCGATCAGCCGCTCGTATTGCGCGCGATTCTCGTCGAGCGACTTCAGCTTGTAGCGGCACGAGCCGAACGCGCCGCCCGGCGTATGCATCAAGGCGGCGATCGCGCGCGCCGATTCCCTGCTCGTGTCGATCAGGTCCTCGGTCAGCGCGCCGATGATGCCGTTGCGGCCGGCATAGACGCGCCCGATTTCGGAACGGTGCGCGCGCGCCGTCTGAATCACGCCCGCCGCGCTCGCATTGATCACCGCAGTGACGCCGCCCGACTGCGCGTAGAACGCGTTTCGCTTGGGCATCCGATTCCTCTCGTTATGGCTGTCGCGGATCAGCGCGGCCGGCCGCCGACAAAAGCGCGAGATTGCGCAGGAGCGCGGGGTCGTTCGGCCGCACGGCGCACGCAAGCGTTTGCGTCGCGCGCGCCTCTTCGAGGCGCCCGACCGACCGCTCGATCATCGCCCGCAGGTTGAGCGCGAACGGATCGTTCTGGCTGATCGTGAGAATCTCGCGGCATATGGCCTGCGCGCCGGCGAGATCGCCGGCCTTGGCTGAATCGGTCGCGCGCGCGAGCGCCGTCGCGACGCGATCGGCCAATGCGTCGTGATGCGCGCCCCACTTCGCGTAGATCCGATCGCGAAACGCGGCGAAGCGTGCATCGTCCTGATTCGCACCGGCGCCGGCACCGGACCCTCCTGCCTCGGCACGCCACTCGAAGGTCCGCCGCGGCTCGAAGTGGAAGTGCGTGTGCTGCGCGCACTGGATGAAGAAATCCCAGTCCTGCAGCATCTCGAGCGACTCGTCGAAGCGGCAGCCGAGCGCAAGCAGGTCGCGCGACACGAGCGCCATCGACAGGTGGATGAAGTTGCGTTGATAGAGCTCGATCAGCGCGAACGGCTGCCCGATCGTCTGCTCGCCGCCGTTCGCGAAGCGCGCGCAGGCGAGCGTGCAGACGACGCGGCAGGCGCCGGCGTTGCGCTGCGCCTCGACGAGCCCGCTCACATGTGTCGGCAGCAGCAGATCGTCGTCGTCGAGGAACGTGATCCAGTCGCCCTGCGCGGCATCGATGCCCGCATTGGCAGCCTGCGGGCGCGACCGCGGCGCGTCGCCTGCGATGAAGCGCACGCGATGAGGCCCCGCCGTTTCCGGGGGCGGCGGATGCCGGGGCCCGCAGGCAGCCACGACGAGCGCTTCGATGCGCGGATGGTCCTGCGCGGCGATCGACGCGAGCGCATTCTCAAGCGATGCGCGCGCCATGCTGCGAATGACGACGCTGACGAGCGGCGGTATCGCATCGCGCCCCATCGATCCGTCCCGATTCAGCTTCGCAGCGCAGCCATGCACGCGTCGCGAATGCCTTCGACGGTGCCGAGGCCGTTCACCTTGCGATAGCGTGGCGCCTTCGGATCACCGCTCTCCTCCCATTGCGCGTAGTACGTGACGAGCGGCTCGGTCTGCGCGTGATAGATCGCGAGGCGGTTGCGCACGGTCTCCTCGGAGTCGTCCTCGCGCTGGATCAACGGCTCGCC
>JAICLP010000234.1 GCA_025925475.1 Burkholderiales bacterium
ATTGCGCCCCCTGCGGGGGCAGCGCAGCGGCGCGAGCCGCAAGCGTGGGGGACCCACATCCATGAGCTGGCTCACGAAGCTCCTGCCGCCGCGCATCAAGAGCACGCCGGGTGCGCGGAAGACCGCGGTTCCCGAGGGCCTTTGGGTCAAGTGCAGCGCGTGCGAGGCGACGCTCTATCGCACGGACCTCGAGAAGAACCTGCTGGTCTGCCCGAAGTGCAACCATCATGGCCGCGTGTCGTCGCGCGAGCGCACCGAGCAGCTGCTCGATCCCGAAGGCCGCTTCGAGATCGGGCTCGAGGTCGTGCCGGTCGACACGCTGAAGTTCAAGGATACGAAGAAGTATTCGGAGCGCCTCGAAGTGGCGCTCGAGGAAACCGGCGAGACCGACGCGCTCGTCGTCATGCAGGGCAGCGTGAAGAGCGTTCCGCTGGTGCTCGCGGTCTTCGAATTCAACTTCATGGGCGGCTCGATGGGCTCCGTCGTCGGCGAGCGCTTCGTGCGCGGCGTTCGCGTGGCCTACGAGAACAAGCTGCCGTTCGTCTGCGTGTCTGCATCCGGCGGCGCGCGAATGCAGGAAGGCGTCAATTCGCTGTTCCAGATGGCGAAGACGACCGCGGTGCTGCAGGAGCTTACGAAGGCCCGGCTGCCGTTCGTCTCGATCCTCACCGATCCGACGATGGGTGGCGTTTCCGCGTCGTTCGCGTTCGTCGCCGACCTGGTGCTCGCCGAGCCTGGCGCGTTGATCGGCTTCGCGGGACCGCGCGTGATCGAGCAGACGGTGCGCGAGAAGCTGCCCGAGGGCTTCCAGCGCGCGGAATTCCTGCTCGAGAAGGGTGCCCTCGACATGATCGTCGACCGGCGCAGCATGCGCGACGAGCTCGCGCGGCTGCTCGCCATGCTGACGCGCCAACCGGCTCCGTCGAGCTGAAAGGGTCGAAGACGCGCTTTCGCGCAGCGAAAAGTCGTCTCTGACCCTGCTTCTGTTTTATCGCTGTTCTCGGGGACCGATGAGCGACGTCGCGCCACCTCGAACGCTCGCGCAGTGGCTCGCGTTCATCGAGACGCTGCATCCGAAGCCGATCGCGATGGGCCTCGATCGGATCGCATCGGTCGCGGCGAGGATGCAGGTTCGCATCGACTGTCCGGTCATCACCGTTGCCGGCACGAACGGCAAGGGATCGACGTGCGCGATCGTCGAAGCGATCTACCGGCACGCGGGATATCGGACCGGCCTCTATACGTCGCCGCACCTGCTGCGCTTCAACGAGCGCGTGCGAATCGACGGCGTCGATGCGAGCGACGCCGCGCTGGCGGGTGCGTTCGCGGCGGTCGAGGCGGCGCGGTCACCTCACCCGAGGGAGCCGAGCGCGCACGAGGCGCGTGAGGAGCCAACGCCGCTCACGTACTTCGAATTCAGCACGCTTGCGGCGCTTCATCTCTTCGCCCAAACGCATCTCGACGTGCTGATCCTCGAGGTTGGCCTCGGCGGACGTCTCGATGCAGTCAACATCGTCGATCCCGACGTGGCGATCGTCACGACGGTCGACATCGACCACGTCGACTGGCTCGGATCGACACGCGACGCGATCGGGCGCGAGAAGGCCGGCATCTTCCGGTCGGGCAAGCCCGCGTTGTGCGGCGATCCCGATCCGCCGCCAACGCTCGTCGAGCATGCCAATGCGATCGGCGCGCTGCTGTGGCGCATCGGCGTCGATTACCGCTACGAGGCCGAGCGCATGCAGTGGCGCTACGAAGGACCGGGCGGCGCGCGCTATGGCTTGCCGCTTCCGGCGTTGCGTGGCGCCTACCAGTTGCGCAATGCGGCGACTGCGCTCGCGGCCATCGACGCGCTGCATTCGCGTTTGCCGGTCGCTGCGGGTGCCGTGCGCGACGGCCTCGTCAATGTCGAGTTGCCGGGCCGTCTGCAAGTGCTGCCGGGGCGGCCGTCGATCGTGCTCGACGTCGCGCACAATGCGCAAGCGGCGCGCGTTCTCGCCGACGCCTTGTCGTCGATGGGCTACTTCCCGCGAACGCTCGCCGTCTTCGGCATGCTTGCCGACAAGGACATCGAGGCCGTCGTCCGCGCGCTCGCGCCGCGGATCGACCGTTGGTACGTCGCGCCGCTTCCAGGGCCCCGTGGTGCGCCGGCGGCGCGGCTCGAATCGGCACTCGCGGCGGCGGGCGTCGATGCGCAAGCGATACGTGCGTTCGCCCACATCGCGGATGCGTTCGCGGCAGCGCGCAACGATGCGCATGACACTGATAGAATCGCGGCCTTCGGTTCGTTCCTGACCGTCGCTGCAGCGCTCGTCGTTGCACGCGCACGGCGCTGAACCGGTTTGGCAATGGCAGAACCCGCGGACATCAACGTAGACGAATTGCGCCGGCGTGCGCGACGACGGCTCGTGGGTGCCGTCGTGCTCGCGCTCGGTGTCGCGGTGGTCGTGCCGATGCTGCTCGAAACCGAGCAGAAGCCGCTCGGCGAGGACGTGTCGGTGAAGATCCCGCCGGTCGACAGCGGCAAGTTCGTCAATCGCCTGAACGACGGCGCAGCGAAGACCGATGCGTCGCCGAAGGCCGATGAGCCGGCGAAGGACGCGACGGCAGCGCCGCCCGCATCGAGCGACGCCGCACCGGTCCGAGCGCAGAAATACGATACGCAAATCCCCGACACTGCGCCTCCCGCGCCGGCTGCCGACGCGACGCCGGCGACACCGGGTGCATCGGCCTCGCCGAAGGTCGAGTCGGGATCGGCAGCGCCGGTGCAGGCGGCGAAGCCCGCGACTGCCGAGAGCATGAAGGCCGCCGCTGCGACTTCCCACCCATCGAACGAGACGCCGAAGCCCGCGCACACGGCCAACGCGTCGGCGCCGCGCGACGGCTTCGCCGTGCAACTCGCGGCATTCACGCACGACCGCGAGGCCAATTCCCTCGCCGGTCGCTTGAAGAAGGCCGGATATGCCGCATATACGGAGCCTCTGAAGACCAGCAAGGGCACGATGTGGCGGGTGCGCGTCGGTCCGTATCCGTCGCGTGACGCGGCCGTTGCTGCTCGCGACAAGCTGAAGGCCGAAGGCGAGATCGGCATTGTCGCCGCCATCAAATAGCGTCGCCGCACGGTCGCCGCCGTACGGCACTTCGGCGATCCCCGCAGATGACGACGTTCGACTGGGTCGTAGTGTGCATCGTTGTGTTGTCGACGCTGTTCGCCTTCTTCCGCGGCGTGATCCGCGAGTTGATCGCACTCGTCGCGTGGGTCGTCGGCCTCGTCGCTGCGCTGGCGTTCACGCCGATGGTCGGCGCCATGCTGCCGGACCTCTTCGGCCTGCCGGCGATCCGTTACGTCATCGCGTTCACGCTGATCGTCGTTGCCGCACTGTTGCTCGGCGCGTTGATCGCATGGCCGCTCGCGAAAGCCGTGCACGCGGTGGGCCTCGGCTTCGTCGATCGCTTCCTGGGCTCGATCTTCGGGTTCGTGCGCGGCGTCGTGCTCATGCTCGTGTTCGTCTTCGTCGCCGGCCTGACGCCGCTGCCGCAAACGTCGTGGTGGCAACGGGCAGCGCTGGTGCCGCCCCTCGTCGCGGGCGTCTATGCATTGCGGCCGCATCTGCCGCCGGAAATCGCAAGCCGCCTCGATTACTCTCCGCACGGCATCGCGCCAAGCCCGAAGCCGTCGCAGCAGCAAGCATGAGGGAACAATCCTGACATGTGCGGCATTCTCGGTGCGGTAACGCACATGCCCGTCAACCAGCTGCTCTACGATGGCCTGCTCCTTTTGCAGCATCGCGGGCAGGATGCGGCGGGCATCGTCACGAGCGAAGGTCCGGTCTTCCACACGTACAAGGGACCGGGCTACGTGCGCGACGTCTTCCGCACGCGCAACATGCGCGAGCTGTCGGGCACGACCGGCATCGCGCATTGTCGCTATCCGACGGCGGGCTCGGCGTACTCGGATCTCGAGTCGCAACCGTTCTACGTCAATTCGCCGTTCGGCGTCACGCTCGGCCACAACGGCAACCTGACGAACAGCGACGCGCTGAAGCGCGAGCTGTGGGAGCTCGACTTCCGCCACGTCAACACCAATTCCGACAGCGAGGTGCTGCTGAACGTGCTCGCGCTCGAGCTCGAGCGCGCCGCGCAGCATCATCGCCTCGATCCCGACGCGATCTTTCGTGCGGTGTCCGGCGTGCATCGTCGTTGCCGCGGCGCATATGCCGTCGTCGCGATGATCGCCGGCTACGGGATGCTCGCGTTCCGCGATCCGTTCGGCATCCGGCCGTTGATCGTGGGGGTCAACCAGTCGATGGGCGGCGCGGAGTACCTCGTCGCCTCCGAATCGGTCGCGCTCGAGCCGCTCGGATTCTCCGTGCTGCGCGACGTCGAACCCGGCGAGGCGATCTTCGTCGACCAGGCCGGCACGTTCCACGCGCGCCAGTGCGCCGAGCGTGCATCGCTCAATCCCTGCATCTTCGAGTACGTATATCTTGCGCGACCCGATTCGGTGATCGACGGCACGTCGGTGTACGAGGCGCGATTGCGCATGGGTGCCGCGCTCGCGACGAAGATTCGCGACATACCCGAGGCGCAGGACATCGACGTCGTCATCCCGATTCCCGATTCGAGCCGCCCGTACGCGCTCGAGCTCGCCAACTGCCTCGGCAAGACGTATCGCGAAGGCTTCGTCAAGAACCGTTACGTCGGCCGCACGTTCATCATGCCGGGGCAGGCGCTGCGCAAGAAGAGCGTGCGCCAGAAGCTCAATCCGATCGGGATGGAGTTCAAGGACAAGGTCGTGCTGCTCGTCGACGATTCGATCGTCCGCGGCACGACGTCGCGCGAGATCGTCCAGATGGCGCGCGACGCCGGCGCGCGGAAGGTCTACTTCGCATCGGCGAGCCCGCCGGTACGCTATCCGAACGTTTACGGCATCGACATGCCGAACCAGGACGAGCTCGTGGCCACGGGCCGCACCGAAGCCGAGATCGCGCACGAGATCGGCGCCGACCTCCTCGTCTATCAGGACCTCGATGCGCTGAAGCAGGCGGTGCGCGACGGCAATCCGCGATTCGATGATTTCGAGGCGTCGTGCTTCGACGGCAAGTACATCACGGGCGACATCACGCTCGACTACCTCAGCCACCTTGCACAGGAGCGCGATCAGTCGCGCGGCGAGGCGGAGGCCGACGTCGTCGAAGATGCGAGCGCGGGCTGAGGGGCCAGAGACGACTTTCCCGTGACGTCGTCGGAAAGTCGTCTTCGACCGCTACTTCGGTGTTGGTGTATAGTGGAACTGCGCCGATTTGAGCTTCAGCTTGCGGGCGCCTAAAAAATTCCGCTAAAGCGAGGTTCGCTCCAGCCCGAGGATATCGGGCGGGGCACACGAAACCCGTTTGGCGGA
>JAICLP010000148.1 GCA_025925475.1 Burkholderiales bacterium
GGCGGTGCGATGGTGATGTCGCCGCCGCTCGCGCTGCTGCTCGGGCCGCGCGTCACGGTGCCGGTCGTGCTGCTGCTCGAATCGATCATCGCCGCGCCGATGCTGTGGCAGACGCGCGAGCGCGTGAACTGGCGGATGATCGGCGCAATCCTCGCCGCCGCGTGCCTCTTCGTCCCGATCGGCGTCCTCGTTCTCGCGGTCACCGATCCGAAGGTGACCCGCAACGCGATCGCCATCACCGTGATCGTCTTCGCACTCCTGCTCCTGCGCGGCTGGCGCTATGCCGGGCGGCCGCGGCTCGCAACGTCGCTTGGCCTCGGCGCCATCAGCGGCGGCATGCTCGGCGCGACGAGCATCGGAGGGCCGCCGGTGATCCTCTATTTGCTGTCGGGTCCCGATCCGATCGAGACGACGCGCGCCAACCTGACGCTCTACGTGACGGTGACGTCATTGATCGGAATCGTCATGCTGCTGCAGCAGCGCATCTTCGACGCGCACGCGGCATGGACGTCGCTGTGGCTCGCGCCGGCGTACTACGCCGGGCTCGTCGGCGGCATCCGGCTGTTCCCGCGCTTCAACGATCAGCGCTTTCGCCGCTTCACGCTCGCGCTGCTGATCGCCGTTTCGACCGGGATCCTGTTCGCGCGGTGATCGGCGCATCGGCTGCGCCATCGCATGATCATTGTTCCGTGATGCACGCATGAGCAACGTCGCCGAGAAGGGTCACCTTCCACGAATCGCCGTCGTCGGCGGCGGATTCAGCGGCGCCAGTGCAGCCATCCAGCTGCTGCACCGCAGTCCCGTTCCGCTCGCCGTCACGATCATCGAGCCGAGAGCCGAGCTTGGGTATGGATCGGCGTATTCGAGCGACGACCCCGATCATCGGTTGAACGGAAATCTTTCCGTTCACCTCGCCGATCCCCAGGACCCGGACGCGTTCTCACGCTGGTGCGCGCGCGAGCAGATCGCGACGCGCGACCCGGAAGCAGTCGCGGCCGACGGATCGATGTTCGTTCGCCGGCGCGAGTTCGGCCGCTTCATCGCGGAGTCTGTTCAAGCATTGTCGCGGCGCGCACCGGTTCCGATAACGCACTTGCGCGATCGTGCCATCGACCTTATCGGCGAAGAAGCGCTGACCGTCGTGACGCAACGCGGAACACAGGTGCCGACCGACCTGCTCGTCGTCGCGACCGGCAATTCGATGCCGCGCCTGCCCGCCGCGTTTGCGCCGACGCTTACCGGGCATCCGGCGGTGATTGCTGCGCCCTATGACCTCGCGCGCATTCGCGCAATCTCCAAGGAGGCGCGCGTCCTGGTCGTTGGCACGGGCTTGACCGCGCTCGACGTGATTTCGACGATGGTTCGCGCCGGGCACGGAGGGACGATCACCGCAGTATCGCGTCGCGGACTTCGGCCACGTCCGCACCGTCCCGTCGATGCGGAGCCATCGAAGACGACGCTGCTCGAGCGCATCGACGGTCCCATCGCGCCGTTCGTGCTTGGCGCCGGAACTCCGCCAACCGCACGCAAACTCCTCCGCGCGCTTCGACGCCGGATTCTCGAGGTGGAGGCTACGGGCGGTCGCTGGTTCGTTCCGTTCGACGAGCTGCGCGATCCGCTCTGGCAGACGTGGAGCTCTCTCGACGTGCAGGAAAAGCGACGCATCCTGCGTCACCTGCGGCCGTGGTACGACGTGCATCGGTTTCGCGCGCCACCGCAGAATGACGCCTTCGTCCGCGAGGCCGAGGCGCAGGGTCGCTTGCAATTCCGGGTGGCGCGGCTCTGCTCGGTCGATGTTGGCGCATCCGGCGACGCCATCGAGGTAGAACTGATCGATCGATACGCGAGCGTCCCGCGCAGGCTTACGTTCGATGCGGTCGTCAACTGCATCGGGCTCGACTTTGCGCAGGGCATGGCGGCCAATCCGTTTCTCGCCGCAATGAAGCGGCGCGGCCTTCTTGCAATCGATCCAACCGGTATCGGGATCTTCGTCGACGATCGGTGCAGGCCGATCGGGGCGGAAGGACGGCCTCACCAACGCATCCGCCTTATCGGGCCGCCGACCTGCGGCGCGTTCGGCGACCCCCTCGGTGCGATCTTCATCGCCGCACAGATCCAGCGCAGCGTTCCCGGCATGCTCGCGCTTCTCGGCCCTCGTCGACCGCTGGATTGAGCTTCACGCCCAGCCGACGACCGGCGTCAGGCGCCGGTCTGGTCGTCCATTGCGGCGAGCAGTACCGTCGCGATGGCGCCGATCCCTTCCTCGCGCCCGGCGAAGCCCAGGCGTTCGGTCGTCGTCGCTTTCACCGACACGCGCGAGACATCGCAGCCGAGATCGCTGGCGATGTTCGCCCGCATCGAATCGACGAACGGCGCGAGCCTGGGTGCCTGCGCAATGATGGTCGCGTCGACGTTGCCGATCGAATGGCGCTGCGCGGACATCATCGCCGCAACATCGCGGAGAATGCGCCGGCTGTCGGCACCCTTCCAGCGCGGATCGGATTCGGGAAAGTGGCGGCCGAGATCGCCTTGCGCCAGTGCACCGAGGATCGCATCGGCGATCGCATGCAGCAGCACGTCCGCGTCGGAATGGCCGGCGAGACCGCGATCGTGCGCGACCGTGACGCCGCCGATGACGAGCGGACGGCCGCTCGCGAACGCGTGCACGTCGAAGCCGTTGCCGATTCGAACCGTCATTGATCCCCCCACGCTCGCGGCTTTGCCCGCTCGCTGCCCCCCAAGGGAGCGGAATTCGGGCTTTGAGGCGGCTCTGCAGCGCTCAATTCAGCTCCTGCGTTCCGAGAATCGCGGCGGCGAGCGCGAGATCGCCGGGAAACGTGATCTTGAAATTCGCCGGGCTGCCGCGCACCAGCCGCGGCATGTCGCAGACGCCCGTCGCCGCGAGCGCCTCGATCGCCTGTGCCTCGTCGGTGCAATGACCGGCGACATCGAGCCCATGCGCCGCGGCGAGCAGCCGATGCCGAAACATCTGCGGCGTTTGCGCGAGCCACAGGCCCTCGCGCGATTCGGTGCGCATCACGCGCGGCGGCTCGTCCATCGCATCGGCGCGCTTCAGCGTATCGCCGAGGGGCAGCGCGAGGAGCCCGCCGACACTGTCGTTGCGCAATTCATCGACGAGCCGGTCGAGCGCATCGCGCGGAACGCACGGCCGTGCCGCGTCGTGCACGAGGATCCAGTCGTCGTCCGCGGCGCGCAGGGCGATCGCCTGCAGCGCCTTGCGCACGGTGGCCGCACGCGTCGCGCCGCCGCAACGGATTGGCAGCACGCCGGGGCGGGCGCCGATCGCGTCGTCGTAGCGGACGTCGTCGACCGCCAGCGCAACGACGATCGCTTCGCAGTCGACCGTCGCGAGCCGCTCGAGCGTGCGCGCGAGCACCGGGGCACCTGCGAGATCGGCGTATTGCTTCGGCGTCGCATCGCGAAAGCGCGTGCCTCCGCCGGCCGCGGGCACGATGATCCAGGTGCGCATCGCAACGTGCGGATCAGTTCGCGCGCTTGCCGATGTACTTGTCGAGGAACTTCTCCATCGCCTCGTAGAACGCGAACTGGTTCTCCTCGTTATGAAAGCCGTGGCCCTCGTTGTCCTTCACGATGTACGGCACGTCGATGCCGCGCTTCTTCAATGCCGCGACCATCTGGTCCGACTCGTCCTTGTTCACGCGCGGATCGCGCGCGCCTTGCGCGATCAGGAGCGGCGCCTTGATGCGATCGGCATTGAGCGCAGGCGATGCCGCCGCGAGGTGCTCCCGGTCTTTCTCCGGATCGCCGACCATCTCGTGCATCATCGCGAGGAACGGCTTCCAGTAGGGCGGGATCGTCTTCATGAACGTGAAGAGATTCGACACGCCGACGTAATCGACGCCGCACGCGTAGAGGTCGGGCGTCTTCACGAGGCCTTCGAGGGTCGCATAGCCGCCGTAGCTGCCGCCGTAGATGCAGACGCGCTTCGGGTCGGCGATGCCCGCCCTGATCAGCCATTCGACGCCGTCCGTGATGTCGTCCTGCATCGCGAAGCCCCACTGCTTGAACGACGATTCCCAGAACTTGCGGCCGTAGCCCGTCGAGCCGCGATAGTTGATCTGCAGGACCGCATAGCCGCGGCTTGCGAGGAACTGCACTTCGGGATTGAAGCCCCAGCCGTCGCGAAACCACGGACCGCCGTGGGGATTGACGATGACGGGCAACTTGTTCGCTGCCACGCCGTTCGGCAGCGTCAGGTAGCCGTGCAGGATGAGGCCGTCTCGGGCCTTGAACTCGATCGGCTTCATCGCCGCCATTTTCGCTTCCGGGAGCCACGGCGTGACGTCGCCGAGCTTCGTCAGGTGGTCTGCCTTGCGGTCGTAGAAATAGCGCGTCCCTTGCGTGCGGTCGTTCGTCGCTGCGACGATCAAGCCCGACTCGTCGTCGGTCGTCGACTGCACGGTGACCTCGTAGCCGGCGAGCTTTTCCTCGAGACGCCCGAAAAGTTGCCGCGCATCGTCATCCAGATAATGCCGCTGGCTCTTCCACGTCTGGTAACCCGCGTACGCCGCGCGCTTGCGCGCCTTCGACCAGACGACGCCGTCGACGTCGACGTCGTCGCGTCCATAGACGACCTCCTCTTCCTTCGCGGTGGCCGGATCGACGAGGACGATCGCGACCTTGTCACGGCCGATGTTCGAGGCGACGTAGAGCTTGCGATTATCGGCGGTGAAGAACTGCGGCGAGAAATTGTCGCGGAACGTCGTCGTCAAGACCGGCTTGAATGCGGCCTTGGGATCATCGCGATAGAGGTACGTCTGGTTCACGCCGTCGGTGGCGATCGCATAGCGCAGCCGGCCCGCATGATCGGCGCCCCACGAGGTGATGTTGCCCGGGTTCTCCGCGACCTGCGTCAGCTTTCCGCTCGCGAGGTCGAGCTCGTAGACGTCGAAGACTTCCTTCACGCGCTTGTTGAGACCGATCAGCATCCGGCCGGGAAACTCGACGAGCGGATCGATGATCTGCGCCTTGACGCCTTCGAATGGCGTCACGTCCTTCGGCTCGCCGCCCTTGCGATCGACGACGACGACGTGATCGTTTTCGTCGCCGCCGAAGTCCTTCGTGTAGACGATGCGGTCGGCACCCTTCCAGAAGTAGTCCGGGATGTCGCGATCCTTCTCGGAGGTGACGCGAACCGGCTCGGCGTTGCTGCCGAGCGGCTGCACGTAGATGTTCATTCGCCGCTCCCACGGCTGCATGAACGACAGCGTCTTGCCGTCGCCCGAAATGCGGTAGTACGCACGGTCGGGATGGCGGAAGAAATCGCGCATCGCAATCGCATCGGCCGACGACGCCGGCGAGGCGACGCCGAGCGACAGGACGAATCCGGCGCAGGGAAGCAGTCTGTTCATCTCGTTCTTCCTTGTCAGGTCTCAGATCAGAAGCGCGATGCGCCCCTCGTCGAGCGGGCGGAAGCCTTGCCGCGCGTAAAAGCGCCACGCCGCCGCATTGTCGCGATGGCACGCAGTATCGATCCGGCTGACACCGCGTTGCCGAAGGTAATCGATCAGCGCCTGCAGCATGGCGGCGCCGATGCCTTGCCTCTGCCGGCTCTCATCGATCGTCACGTCGTCGAGCTTGGCGACGAGGCCGCCACGCGACGTCGAGATCGCATAGCAGACGACGCAGGCACCGACGACCGATGCATCGATGCGCGCGAGCCAGACGAAGCCGAGGTCGGGCCGGGCGAGAAACAGATCGAGCGCGCGCGCCAGCGCCTGTGCGCCGCCATCGCCGTATTGTGCCGCCGAGGCACGGTAATGCGCGTCGTCGGCGAGAAAACGGCCGAGCAGCCGCGCCGCGTGCATCCGCGTCGCCGCTGTCATCGCTTCGCACGCGACGTGCAGGCGTGGCGCCGCGGCAAGGTTCATGGCGAAACTCGTCCGTCGATGCAAAGCGGCGCGAGGGCGCGCCGGACTGCGGCCGGGACGTCCACCGGGTGCCGTTCCGCCCGATCGACCCACACGTGGACGAATCGACCGGTCGCCGCCGGCGCGTCGTCGCCCTGTCGAAACAGTCCGATCTCGTAGCGTACCGACGAGCGGCCGATGCGGGCCACGCGCAAACCGGCGTCGATCACGTCGGGAAACGACAGCGGCTTGTGAAAGCGACAGGCCGTTTCGACGACGATGCCGATCGCGGGAGCGTTGCGGATGTCCAGGCCGCCGGCCCGCACGAGATGCTCGTTCACGACCGTGTCGAAATACGAGTAATACGTGACGTTGTTGACGTGGCCGTAGACGTCGTTGTCCATCCACCGCGTGGGAATGGCGAGAAATGCCGCGTACGCGCCGCGCGACAGCGGCGCGAAGTCCTCGCGTCCATGCTCGCTTGCACCATCCCCCCACGCTCGCGGCATGTTGAACGACGCTCGAGCTTCGCTCTCGCCTGTTCGCCCTCGGGGCGGCCCTTCGGGCTCACGCGCTGCGCTGCCCCCCAAGGGGGCGGAATTCGCGGTTTGAGGCGGCTCTGCAGCGCTCATTCCGCTGTCACCGCATCGTCGCGCGCAGGTTCGTGCGCAAATTCGCGCGTCGACAGCGCGGCATCGACGAGCTCGATCCAGTGGCGGACGCGAATCGACGTGCCGGATTGAAGATGCGTCATGCAGCCGATGTTGGCGGTCGCGATCACGTTCGGCTCGTTGGCTTCGAGCGCGTCGAGCTTGTTCGCCTTGAGGCGTGCGGCGAGGTCGGGCTGCAGGATCGAATACGTGCCGGCGGAGCCGCAGCACAGATGCGCATCGGCGACCGGCAGCAGCGTGAATCCGACGTCGACGAGCAGGCGCTCGACCTCGCCGCGAATCTTCATTCCGTGCTGCAGCGTGCACGGCGGATGGAAGGCGACGCGCGCGCGCGTCCTGGCGCGATCGATCCGTGGCGCAAGCGTTGTCCATTCTGCTGCGACGATCTCGACCGGGTCGCGGGCAAGCTCGGCGACACGCTTCGCCCGCGCCGCGTAGACAGCATCGCTCGCGAGCAGATGATCGTACTCGCGCACCATGACGCCACAGCCGCTCGCGGTGACGACGATTGCCTCCGCGCCGCGCTCGACGTGTGGCCACCAGGCGTCGATGTTGCGACGCGCGAGCGTACGTGCTTCGTCGTGCTCCGACAGGTGATAGGGCAATGCGCCACAGCAGCCCCCGTCGTCGACGGCAATCGCGGAGATTCCGGCGCAATCGAGCACGCGTGCGGTCGCCGCATCGATGTTCGGCACGAGCGACGGCTGCACGCATCCGCCCGGAATGATCACCCGTCGAGCGTGTCGCGGCGCCGGCCATGCGCCGGCACTGCGCACATCGGGAATCGACGACGCGAGGCGACGCGGCAGCCACGCCTTGGCGAATCGGCCCACAGCAAGCGCCGCGCCGAAGAGCGGCCGCGACAACAGGCCACGGCGCAACGCGGTGCGCCGTGCGGCGTCGACCGTGCTGCGGCCGACGCGATCCTCGACGAACTTGCGTCCGATGTCGACGAGCCGCCCGTACCGCACACCGGACGGACACGTCGTTTCACAGGCGCGGCACGTGAGGCAGCGGTCGAGATGGAGTTGGGTCTTCGACGTGACTTCGGCGCCTTCGAGCGCCTGCTTGATCAGGTAGATGCGGCCGCGGGGGCCATCGAGCTCGTCTCCCAGCAGCTGGTACGTGGGGCACGTCGCCGTGCAGAAGCCGCAGTGCACGCAGGCGCGCAGGATCGACTCCGCCTCCTGGCATACCGGTGTCGCGGCGTGCGCCGGCTGCAGTCGCGTTTCCATCTCTGTGGCGCCGGGCCCCCCCAAGCCACTGACAGCCCCCCCGGGGGGCAGCGAGGGAAGCGAGCGTGGGGGGATGTTTCATTTCA
>JAICLP010000029.1 GCA_025925475.1 Burkholderiales bacterium
CACCGAGCCGGCGGCGAGTCCACCCTGCAACAGGCGGCGTCGCGCGTCGGATTTCGGCTGCTCCGCGTCCTGCCCGTTGCGGGGAAGTTCAGGGGGAAGTGCCATTTGCGCTAAGGGAAAGCAATCGTCGTTCCATCGGGTGGAAAGGCCCGCAGTCCGACAAAAAACAAAAGCTTGCGATCGAAGGTCGACTGCGCCGGGTTTCGGATGTAAAGCCGACCGACACCGCCGCCCCTGCTGCGCTCAATCCGGCTAGAGTTCTGCCGAGGGAGCATCCGGTGGACCGCGAGGCGGTCCCGACGTTCGTCACGCGCCTCGTCGCCGCATCTGTCCAAACCGGCACGCGGGTTGCCACGATACGATCGTCCCCGTCGCCGCTGCGAATGCATTCCATGCCGCCGCTATTCTGGCTCAAATATTCGGTCAAGCTTCTCGTGCTGCCGCCGTTGGCGCCACTGCTGCTGGCGCTCGTCGGCCTCGGCATCGCGGGTCGGCATCCGCGTGCCGGGCGGCGCATCGCACTGGCCGGCGTCGTCGCGTTGTGGGTGCTTGCAACGCCGGCCGTCGCCGATTTTCTCGTGCGTCTTCTCGACCGCTCGCCGCCGCTACACATCGCGTCGGCAACCGCGAATGCGCAAGCGATCGTGATCCTCGGCGGCGGCACGCGCTTTTACGCGCCCGAGTACGGCGGCGCGACCGTGAACCCGATCACGCTCGAGCGCGTGCGCTACGGCGCGTACCTCGCACGCCTGACGAGACTGCCGGTGCTCGTCTCCGGCGGCCCGACACAGGGCGCGCCGCCCGAAGCCATCCTGATGCGCAACGTGCTCGTGCACGAGTTCGGCGTTCCGGTGCGCTGGATGGAGACTCATGCGCGCAACACGCACGAGAATGCCGTCGATTCGGCGAAAATGCTCGCAGCCGCCGGCGTGCACCGCATCGTGCTGGTCGGCAACAGCTTCGATTTCCCGCGCTCGCGGAAGGAATTCCAAGCACAGGGCATCGACGTGATGCCCGCGCCGATCGCCGCTCCGCCGCCCGTTCCAACGAGGGTCACCGATTTTCTTCCCACCGCCTCCGGCCTGCAGCAGAGCTACTACGCGATCTACGAGATGCTCGCGAACGCGCTGTTCGACATCACGCCGCACGCCGCGCAGAACCCGTCGTCGTCGAGCTAGCGGAAGCTTCTTCGGTAGACGATCGAAACGCCGCTCGTCGTTCCCGCTTCCGCGCGCAGCGTAACCTGGCGCGACAACGCGTACTCGAGGCGGACCGCGCTGCTCGCAAGCGACAGGCCCTGCTCGTAGCCGAGCGAAAGCCGGTCGCTGATGCGCTTGCCGAACACGACGACCTGATTGGCGGTTCCCTGCGCGCCGCTCGTGCCCGAACTGCTCGTCTGCAGCGAAATCTCGTCGAGGCCGAGCCGCTGCGCGACGTTCGCGGTGAACGGCTTGCCGTGCCGGCCGAGCAGCGCCGCCGACGCGGCGCCGAGCGCGCCGTAATCGATGCGTCCGCCGCTGTTCAGTCCCTGTCCGGTCACGAGCCACGCGAGCGCTTCGTTCTCGGGGACCGGAGGGTTCGAGGTGACCCTCACCTGCGGCAATTTCACCGTGCCGGTGATCTCGATGCCCGCTTCGACCGCCAGGTTCTTGCGCAGCGCGACGACGTCGAGCGCCGGATTGTCGGGCGGACCGTCGAAGATGACGCGCCCGCGATCGATCGTGAGCTTTTGCCCGAATGCGATGTACGTGCCGTTGACGGTGCGGATCGTGCCGTTCGCATGCAGGTTGCCGTTCGCGTCCGTCGTGACGCGGATGCGGCCGGCCAGGCGCGCATCGAGTCCTTCGCCTTCGAACGTCAGGTTGCGGCCGAGGTCGATCTCGACGTCGAGCGCGAGCGGCGGACGCTTTTCGCTCGCACTGCGATCGACGCGCGGCTCGCCCTCGATCACGATGTCGGAGGCGAGCCTGCCGCTCGGTTGCGGCTCGTATTCGACGTGACCTTCGACGACGGTCATGCTGCCGCGCAGTGCCAGGCGCCGGTCGGCGAGCGCCACGGCGCCGTTGCCGTCGACGACGAAGCGAAGGTCAGGACGGTTTGCGATGCGGAAGTTCTGCGCCTTCCACGTCACGTGCGTCTGCGCAGTCGCGCTGCTGCCGGGCAGCGCGATCATGCCGCTCGCTTCGAAGGTGCCGTCGCCGCCGCGAAAACGCAGTGCATCGAGCGCGACGCCGCGATCGGCCAGATGCGCGTGCAACTCGCCGTCCTCTATGTGTACGCCGTACTGCGGCGCATCGATCGCGAGCGTTTTGCCTTCGAGGGAGCCCGACCATAGCGGCGCGCCGACGGTGCCTGTCGCCTTCACGTCGAGCGCCGCCCGCCCGTCGACCGCGGCCACCGTGCCGAACCATGGCTGAAACACGGCGAGCGACGCGAGCTCCGCGCGGAGCGCGAGCGAAAGCGGCGCCGCGCGGTCGATTTTCCCCGATGCGGCATCGCTCACGCTGCCGACGCTGAGCGTGCCGTTGGCGCTGCCCGCGCGCGTCGACACGAACGACAGCCGCGCGTCGAGCGCGTCGTCGTGGAACGTCCCGCGCAGTGCGAGTTGCGTGATGCCGACGCCTTCGCGCTTCGTCGTCGCGCCCGACGGCACGTCGACCTGGATGTCGCCGCTTTCGCGCGCAATCGCGAAGTTGCCGGTGAGCCTCGGCGAAGCGGCGATCGCCCACTCTCCGCCGAGCACCAGCGTCGATTCGACGGGCAGCGCGTGCCCGGCGAGACGCGCGGCCGACGCGACGGGAATGCGCGTGAATGCGCCGCGCGTCGTGATGCGGCCGCCGTTCCAGATGAACTCGCCGACGTTGACGCGTCCGTCGGCGATGTCCACCTGCGCGTTCTCGACGCGCGCATAGCCGCGGCGAAGCGTCAGCGCGGCGTTGCCGGCGACGTGCACCGGCACCACGCCGCGATTGTCGAGCGATGCGACCGTGCCGGTCCACGACGCGTCGGCGAGCCGGTCGGCGTTTTGCACCGATCCGTCGAGCGTCATCGTCGCGTCGACGTCGCCGGCGCGAACCGCGAATGCCGCGTGGTGACGCGCGAGCGTGCCGGTCGCGCTCGCATGCAGCGCATCGAGCGTGCGTCCGGGCATTGCGACGTTCGTCGCATCGACGCCGAAATCGATTGCGCGCGTGGCAAGCGTCGCGCGCGAAGCGGCCGCAGGCGCGAGCGATGCATGGCCGGACAGCGTGGCGAGCGCATAGTGTCCGAGCTGCAGCGATTGCGCGCGCCAGGTGACGTCGCCGCCGACCGCGCTGCGATCGAGCGCGAGATGACCGCTCATCCGCAATGTACCGGCGATCGGGTGCGGCATCGATGCCGGCAGGAGCGGTGCAACGTCGGCAAGCCGCGGCGCATCGAGCGTGAACGCGAGGCGATCGCCTGGCGCACCGGCGGCGCCATTGGCCGTCAAGTGCGCCGTGCCGAGCGCAAGCTCCGCAACAAGATGCGAGATCGCCCGCGCGGTGACGTTTGCCTTCGCGCTGCCCGATAACGCGAGACCTTCGAGACGGCTCGATGGTGCGAAACCGATGTCGAGGTTGGCGCGCAATTGCGGATGCACGGCACCGCTCGCCGTCAACGTGCCGTCCAGCGACGCGCCCGGGACCGCGGCGAAGCGCGACGGATCGAGGCGCGTCATCATCGCGCGAACGCTGAAGTCGTTCGCGTCGTTCAATGCGAACTGCGCCGAGCCGGCGAGCGATCCCGCGCCGGCGCTGGCGCGAAAGCGCGACACGTCGACGCGGCCGTCGGCAACCGTCGCCGCAAACGCAAGCGTCATGTCCCGATAACGGACGTCGCCCTCGGCGGTCTGCCGCGTCGCATCCGCATCGGCGACGATGCGTCCCGACAGACGCGTCGCCGTCAGCTTCGTCGACAGGCGCGCGAGATCGACATCGGCGATCGCCAGCGCAAAGTGGACGGAGCGCGGCGCACGAAGCGCGATGCGGCCGTCGCCACGCGCACCGCCGCCCGCGAGCGTTGCGTCGATCGCATCGAGCGTCAGCGCGTCGCGGTCGAGCGCGAACTTCGCAGCGAGATGCGCGAGCGGCAGCGAATGCGCATCGATCGCACCGGGCGCATCGTTGACGAGATCGACGTTGCCGGCGATGCCGTCGCCTCGTGGCGCGAATGCGAGATGCATGCGCAAACGCGTCGCCGGCAACGATGCATCGAACGTCGACGCATCGACGCCGGTCAACTCGCCGGTTGCCGATGCGAACGGCGTCGTCGCGAACGGCGTCGCGACGGCCTGCAGCGACACGGCCGCGTCGCGGTACTTGCCGCGCATCGCGACGTCGAGCCGTGCGAGCGGCCCTTCGAGCGTGATGTCGGCGTTCGCGCCCGCCAGCCTGCCGTCGCCTTCGAGCGTCGCACGGCCTGTCACCGGCAGCGGCGCGCGCGCACCGACGTCGAGGTTCGCATGGAGCGCGCCGTACTCGGACACGAGTGCAACGTCGCGCAAATGGTGCCCATTCGCGTCGCCCGAATAGCCGAGCTCGAATCCTTCGATGCTGCCGGAGCGCGGTCCCGCATGCCAGTCGAGCCGGCCGACGTCGAGGCGGCCGATGTCGACGGCGAGCGGCAGCGAGAGATCGGTCGGCGGCGCAGCCGGCTTGCCTTCAGGCGACGGCTTGATCGACAGATCGACGTGGCGCGCACCGAGACCGCGGATTGACAGGTGCTTGTGCAACAGCGTGCCGGGATTCCAGTCGACGACGACGTCGTCGGCGACGAGCGTCGCATCCGCGCCGTGCCAGGTGATGCGCCGAAAGCGCATCGTACCGGCGAGCGAGCCGCTCGGTCCTTCGACGCTGACGCGCCCGCCCGAGCGCGCAACGATCTGATCGATGATGAACGGAAGGCCGTGCTCGCTCAGCGCCCAGCCGATGACCGCGACGATCGCAACGACAATTACGGCGACGACCCCGAGCGCGATCAGCGCGCCGCGGCGATGCGAAGGCTTGCGCGCGGCGGCGTCTTGCGACTCGGACGTCATGCGAGGCTCAGAATGCGAGACCGACCGAAAAGTGCAATCGCACCTGACGCGATTGCTCGCCATACGCGACGTCGAGGCGGAAGGGTCCTATGGGTGTCTTGAGGCGCGCGCCGACGCCGTACCCGACGGCGAGCTTGAAATCGGCGATCTCGTCGAATGCGTTGCCGGCATCGACGAACGTCGCGATGCCGATCGAATCGTTGATCCAGCGCGTGGCTTCGATGCTCATCACCGTGTAATAGCGCACCGGCAGGACGGCGCTGCCCACGTGCAGGCCGAGGCTTTCGAACGCATAGCCGCGAACCGTCGTGTCGCCGCCCGTGCGGAACAGGAGCTCCGATGGAATGTCGTTGCGATCGCCGGCGATCACCGCACCCGCTTCGGCGCGCGCAGTCAACGACCACAGGCGCGACAGCGGCTGCCAGAACGCGCTGCGCACGATCACGCGCTCGAAGCCGCGCGTCGACGCGCCGGGAACGCCGACGCCGAATTGCGCCAGCGCGATGTATCCCTTCGTCGGCGCGGCCAGGTCGTCGACGCGGCGCCATGCGCGTTCGGCGTCGACGTAGAGCGCGCGCGAGCTCTCCGGCCCGAGTCCGGCGGGATTCTCCTGGTCGACGTAGAACGCCGCACCGTATTGCCATTGGTTGCGCTCGTCGAGCGAGCTCATGCGCACGCCCGTTGCGCCGGTCTTGGTCACGAGCCCGCTGATGTCGGTGTGCTCGACGCGGGCAAACGTCGAGCGCGACCAGCCGTTCTCGGCCGGGGGCTCGACGAATCGCAGCGATGCGTTCTGCAGTTTCGATTCGACGCGCGCATCGACGTACATCTGGATCGCACTATGGCGCACGTCGACGTCGCGATAGCTGACGTTGCCGCGAAACTGCGTATCGGTCGAGTAGCCGATGCCGACCTCGAGCTTCTTCGGCGGTGCTTCGATCACGCTTACATGCACGGGCGCGTCGTCGGCGGTCGCCGGATCGGCATCGACGACCGCATGCACGCTCGCGAAGTAGCCGGTGCCGTTCAGGCGGCGCACGAACTGATCGAGCTCGGCAACCGAATAGCGATCGCCGGGCTTTTGCGAGCGGTAGTGGCGAACGAGATCGGCCGGGTAGCGCGACAAGCCCTGGATGTCGAGATCGCCGACGTGAAAGACCGGGCCGCTGTCGATCGCGACGTCGATCGCGACGCTGTTTTGCTGCGGATCGACGCGCGCCTCGCTGGACGTGAGCTTCGCTGCCGCGAACGCGTTGCCGGCAAGCGTCGCGAGGACTTGCGTCTTCGCGCTCTCCCAGTCCGACTGGCGAAACGCGCTGCCGGACGGCAACGGCCATTCGCGCTTCATCTGCGCGATCGCGTCGCCGCCCTTGGCATCGGTTGCCGCGGCGCCCGTAACGTCGAGATTCGCCGATGCGACATGGGCCTGCGGGCCGGGCGTCACGCGCAACTTGACGGCGATCGGCGATGCGTTGCGATCGACGTCGACGGCGACGTTCGCCGAAAAATAGCCTTCCGTTGCTGCGGCTTCCTTCGCCTGCTCGATCGCCTTGGTCGTCAGCGCATCGAACAGGCTTTCCGTCATCTGGTCGTAGCTTTGCCAGCGAACCAGATCGACGCTCGCGGCGAGCGTGTCGCGCACCGCCTTCGGGGCATCGATGTCGACGTGATAACGCAAGACGCCCGCGTGATGCGCGGGCGCCGACGGTTGCGAGGCGGGCTGTTCAGCGAGCGGCGCGCGGCTCGCGATCAGCAGCGGAACTGTCAGCAGTGCTGCGATCGGCAGGCTTGGCCTGCGATCGCGGATCACCTGACGTCCCTTCCAGCGCCGGAGGGGCGTCGCGCGGTGCCAGGTTGTCGGATAGCGGCAACGGGTTGCGTATCGCCCACGTCACGCCGATCGCGGTCCGCTCGAGGCGAAGCCGCTTGGGCGCCTCGATCGGCGGCTGATTGCGGGAGGTCGGGAAATTCCAATCGATCAACTCGAAAGGCTTGTCGCCCCACAGGCCGTCGCTCGCCCGCGAGAACGCATAGTCGTCACGCGTCTCGCGCAACGCACACCCGGCGAGTACGGTGACGGCAGCGATGGCGCAGATGATGCCAGCAAGTCGCACAGGACCTCCTGCTCGGTATCTGAATCGTCGATGGCTGCCGAGTTCCGAACGCACTTTTCGAAAACCCGGGAGCTCCCTGTGCCGAGTCTAACCGGGCGCGCGGGCCTGCGGCCAGCCATCGCCGATTAGCGCATTGTCATAACGTGCACGAAAACAACAGCCGGGACTCTTGAACAGGCGAACGAACGTACGATTGGTCGCTGAAATTGCGACCCAAGTGGGAAAACGCATTCAGTATCGTCCGTAAGTCTATCATTTACAAGCAAAACAGAGTTGTTGCATTTTGTCGTCTAAGTCGTTGTTCCGCCATCGGAAAAACGTTGACCGCCTTGCCGCGAAGCACGTATAGTTCGCCCGAGTGGTAAAAAGTGGGTTGAAGTGGGGGAACGGAGCCGGTTGCCGCAACGAACCGATTGCCAACGTTCCCCGCGTGAATAAGCGCTCACTTCAAGGGCGGAGGCGACGTTGGGGGCAGGCGGCGGCAACGGCGACATGATGGGCGGGGGCGCGGGAGAAGCGCCACTGCGCCGCGTCGTCTTTCGCGGCGTCTCGGAGCTCGTGCTCGACGCCAAGGGTCGACTCGCGATTCCCTCCCGTCATCGCGAAGGTCTCGCCGGTGACAGCGGCCACGTGATCATCACCGCCGACCACGGCGGTTGCCTGCTGATCTATCCATCCGTCGAATGGCAGCCGATCGAGGCGCAGCTGATGTCGCTCTCATCGTTCGACGACAAGATCCGAAGCCTCCAGCGCTTGATCGTCGGTCATGCGGACGAAGTCGAGATCGATGCAGCGGGCCGAATTCTCGTCCCGCCTGCGCTGCGGCGCTACGCGGGACTCGACAAGCGCGTCATGCTCGTCGGGCAGGGCCGCAAGCTCGAGCTGTGGGACGACGTCAAGTGGCAGGCACAGATCGCACAGACGATCAGCTTCCCCGAGGGATTGCCGGCGGGTCTCGAGGGTCTCAGCCTTTGAGCGGCCGATGCGCAATGTCACCGATGACGGGCACGCGCCCGTCCTGCTCGCCGAGTCGGTCGCCGGCCTCGCGCTGCGCGACGGCGGCCTCTATGTCGATGCGACGTTCGGGCGCGGCGGCCATTCGCGCGCGATCCTCGCGGGCCTCGGACCGCACGGGCGCCTCGTCGGCGTCGATCGCGACGCGGCGGCCGAACGCGCAGCGGCCGCGATCGATGATCGGCGCTTCACGTTTCGGCGTGGCTGGTTCTCCGAGCTTCCCGACGTTCTCGCGTCGATCGGCATCGATCGCATCGACGGCGTGCTGCTCGACCTCGGCGTTTCGTCGCCGCAGCTCGACGACGCTTCGCGCGGCTTCTCGTATCGCCTCGACGGGCCGCTCGACATGCGGATGGACACGTCGCGCGGCGAGACGGCGGGAGAGTTCGTCGCCCGTGCAACGATCGGCGAACTGACGGAGGTCATCCGCGACTATGGTGAAGAACGGTTTGCTCAATCGGTTGCAAGAGCGATTGCGAAGGCTCGCGAGCGGGGACCGATCGTCTCGACACGCGCGCTCGCCGCGATTGTCGCGCAAGCCATCGGCGCGCGGACGCGGGGTGATTGGCGTCAGGATCCGGCAGCGCGCACGTTCCAGGCCCTTCGGATTACGGTGAACCGGGAATTGGACGAAGTGACGCTCGCACTGCCTCGGATCACCGGCCTCCTCGCGCAGGGCGGACGCATCGCCGCGATCAGCTTCCATTCGCTGGAGGATCGGATCGTCAAGCGCTTCTTCGCGTTCGCATCGAAGCCGTTCGGCGGCGACGCGCGCCTTGCGCGCATGCCGATTGCCGCCGCAAAGCTTCCGGCGCCGACGCTTGCGCTGGTCGGCCGCGCGATCAAGCCAGGCGAGGCCGAGATCGTGCGCAATGCCCGCGCGCGGAGCGCGGTGCTGCGCATCGCCGAACGTACGGCGGCGCCGCTGCCCGCCGACTGGCCGCGCGGATTCGCACCGTAGAACGATGACGCGCGTCAATCTCCTGCTGCTCTGCGTGCTCGTCGGGTGCGCGCTGTCGCTCGTGACGTCGCGCCATCAGGCGCGGCGGCTGTACGTCGAGCTCGAGCGCGAGCGTGCGGAAGCGCGGCGCTTCGATGTCGAGTATGGCCAGTTGTCGCTCGAGCAGTCGACGTGGGCGATGCCGGCGCGCGTCGAGAAGATCGCGCGCGAATCGCTGCACATGCAATTGCCGGCACCTTCGCGCGTGCAGGTCGTCGAATCGCCGGATGCGGCGATCAGTGTGGTTGCCGGTGAAAATGCGATGGCACAGGCGACGAGCGCCGGAGCGGCGAAATGAGGGCCAACGCGAGACGGACCGTTGCGCCGCCTGCCGAGTTGCCGCGCACGCGCGCGCTCGTGATCTTCGGCGCGCTGGCGCTGCTGTTCGTCGTGCTGATCGGCCGCTCGCTTTACCTGCAGTGGGTCGAGAACGATTTCCTGCGGGGCCAGGGCGAGGCGCGCTTCTCGCGCGAGATCGAGGTCCCGGCGCATCGCGGTCGCATTGTCGACCGCAACGGCGCGGCGCTCGCGATCTCGACGCCCGTGAAATCGCTGTGGGTGTTTCGCGATCAGATCGACGCGACGTCGGCCGAGATCGCGTCGCTCGCGCGCGTGCTCGACACGACGCCGCGCGAGATCGCCTCGCAGCTGAAGGGCGACGGCGAGTTCGCGTTCGTCGCGCGCCAGCTTCCGCCGGAAACCGCCGAGCGTGCGATGAAGCTCGGGATCAAGGGCTTGAACGAGCAGAACGAATATCGCCGCTACTATCCGGGCGGCGACGTCACCGCGCAGATCGTCGGCTTCACCGGCGACAAGGATCTCGGGCAGGAAGGCATCGAGCTCGCGCAGCAGCAATGGCTCGGCGGTACGCCGGGGAGCCGGCGCGTCATCATCAACCGCCGCGGCGACATCGTCGAGGACGTCGCCGCGATCCGCGCGCCGCAGGCAGGTCGCGATCTCGCGCTGTCGATCGATTCGCGCCTGCAATATCTCGCGTTCCGCGAGCTCAAGGCCGGCATCGAGCGCACCAGGGCGAAAGCCGGCAGCCTCTGCATCCTGGACGCGAAGACCGGCGAGATCCTCGCGCTCGCGAACTGGCCCACCTACAACCCGAACCGGCGCGACAAGGTCGCGCGCGAGCGGATGCGCAATCGCGCATTGACCGACACGTTCGAGCCCGGCTCGACGATGAAGCCGTTCACGATCGCCGCCGCGCTCGAAGCGGGCAAGGTGCGCGCGGACACGGTCATCCACACCGAAGCCGGTGCGCTGACGATCGGCCCGAACACGATTCACGATGCGCACCGGGCAGGGCCGCTCACCGTCGCGCAGGTGATCCAGAAATCGTCGAACGTCGGCGCGGCGAAGATCGGGCTCTCGCTGCCGAGCGAAACGTTGTGGCGGATGTTTTCGGAAGCGGGCTTCGGCACGAAGCCGTCGACCGGCTATCCCGGTGAAGTGTCCGGACGCTTGCGGGCTCCGTCGACGTGGAAGCCGATCGAGCAGGCGACGATGTCGTACGGGCACGGCCTTTCGGTGAGTCTCGTGCAGCTCGCGCGCGCCTACACGATCTTCGCCGACGACGGCGAGCTGAAGCCGGTCACGCTCCTGAAGACCGAAGGCGCGGTTGCCGGGCGGCCGGTGATCTCCGCAGAGACGGCACGCAAGGTTCGCCACATGCTCGAGCTCGTCACGCTGCCTGGCGGCACCGCGCCGCAGGCGCAGGTCGCGGGCTATCACGTCGCAGGCAAGACCGGTACGGCGCGCAAGGTCGAGGGCCGCGAGTACACGCGCAAGTACGTTGCGTCGTTCGTCGGCATGGCGCCGGCGACCCATCCGCGGCTCGTCGTCGCGATCATGATCGACGAGCCGACCGGCGGCGATTACTACGGCGGCAGCGTCGCCGGGCCGATCTTCTCGAACGTCATGGGCGCGGCGCTGCGCATGCTCGGGGTGCCGACCGATGCGCCGATCGACAACGTCGTGCTGCCGCCGCCGGGCAGCGAGATCGAGGAAGAGAGTTGATCGGGCCCGTTCATGAAGTGATGAGCGCCGCGCAGGCCGACGCGCTCGTCGCGATGCTGCCGCCGCTTGCCGGCATCACCGCCGACAGCCGTCGCGTCGCGCAGCGGGTGGCGTTCGCCGCGTATCCCGGCTCCGAACACGATGGCCGCACGTTCATCGACGACGCGCTGGCGCGCGGCGCAGCGGCGGTCGTCTACGAGGCGCGCGATTTCGCGTGGCCGGCACGCGCCGATGTCGCGCATGCGGCTGTTTCGAACCTGAAGACGAGCGTCGGCCCGATCGCATCGGCGATCTACGATCATCCGTCGCAGGCGCTGTGGATGGTCGGTGTCACCGGCACGAACGGCAAGACGTCGTGCGCGCATTTCGTCGCGCGCGCGCTCGCGCATTGCGGCCGCCGCACGGCGGTCGTCGGCACGCTCGGCAACGGGTTCCCGGATGCGCTCTCGTCGTCGTCGAATACGACGCCCGACGCCTGCGAGCTCCAGCAGTCGCTCGCCGAATGGCGCCGCGCCGGCGCTGCCGGCGTCGCGATGGAAGTGTCGTCGCACGGCCTCGATCAGGGCCGCGTCAACGGCGTCGCGTTCGACGTCGCGCTGTTCACGAACCTGACGCGCGATCATCTCGACTACCACGGCACGATGGACGCGTACGGCGAAGCCAAGGCGCGCCTGTTCGCATGGCCGGGCCTTCGTGCGGCGGTGATCAATGCCGGCGATGCGTTCGGCCGCACGCTGATCGAACGCGTGCGGAAGCGCGGCGTTCGCGTGCTGAGCTATGGCGCGCACGACGCCGATATCGCCGCGACGCACGTCGACATGCAAGGCGCGCGGATGTCGATCATGTTCCGCACGCCGGAGGGTCGCGGCAGCCTGTCGACGCCGCTCGCCGGCGCCTTCAACGTACAGAACCTGCAGGGCGTGCTCGGCGTGCTGCTCGCAAGCGACGTCGCGCAAGACGATGCGCTCGCGGCGCTCGCGACGCTCACCGCGCCTGCGGGACGCATGGAGCGCCTGGGCGGCGGCCGCGAGCCGCTCGTCGTCGTCGATTACGCGCATACGCCCGACGCGTTGGCGCAGGTGCTGACCGCCATGCGGCCCGCGGTAAAGCACGACGGACGACTCGTCTGCGTGTTCGGCGCAGGCGGGGATCGCGATCGCGGCAAGCGCCGGCCGATGGGCGAAGTGGCGGGCCGGCTCGCCGATCGCGTGATCGTCACCAATGACAACCCGCGCAGCGAGGATCCGCGGTCGATCGCCGATGCGATCGTCGAAGGCCTCGCCTCCATTGCGGCGGATTATTCGATCGAGCTCGATCGCGCGCGCGCCATCGAGCAGGCGATCGGCGACGCGCATGCAGGCGACGTCGTTGTTCTGGCAGGGAAAGGTCATGAGGACTATCAGGAAACGAACGGCCGGCGCGTCCCCTTCTCCGACGTTCGGTGTGTTGCGCGCGTGCTCGCGCATCGGAGGGGCGAATGATGGATACGGCGATGGCCGCGCGCGCGGTCGGTGGCTCGATGATCGGCGCATCCGTGCCGTTCTCGCGCGTCACGACCGATACGCGCGCGCTCGCCCCCGGCGATTTGTTCGTGGCCTTGCGCGGTGAACGCTTCGACGGCCACGACTTCGTCCCGCAGGCGCTGGCGGCAGGCGCTGCTGCCGCGCTGGTGGAGCGTGCACGGGCATCGTCGTTGACGGGGAACCTGATCGCCGTCGACGATCCGCTGCGCTCGCTCGGCACGCTCGCGGCGTTCTGGCGGAAACGATTCGACATTCCGGTCGCGACCGTCACCGGCAGCAATGGCAAGACGACGACGAAGGAGATGATCGCGTCGATCTTTCGTAGCGCAGTCGGGCGCGATGCCGTCGCCGCGACGCCCGGCAATTTCAACAACGCGATCGGCATGCCGCTCGCGATCCTCGCGCTGCGCCCGTCGCACCGGCTCGCCGTGTTCGAGATCGGCATGAATCACCGCGGCGAGACGCGCGAGCTCGCCGTGATCGCGCAGCCGACGATCGCGGCCATCACGAACGCGCAGCGCGAGCATCAGGAGTTCATGCGCTCGGTCGACGAAGTCGCCGCCGAGCACGCGGACGCGATCTTCGCGTTGCGCGAACGCGGCACGGCAATCCTCAACGCCGACGATCCGCGAGTCGACATCTGGCGCGATGCGGCGATGCGGATGAAGGCGAGCGTCGTCACGTTCGGCATCGATCATCCGGCCGACGTCACCGCGTCCTGTGTGCCGCATGCCGAAGGGGTTGCGCTCGACGTCGCATCGGCATTGGGCAACGCGCATGTGCAGTTGCACGTTCCCGGCCGGCACATGGCCCAGAACGCGCTCGCGGCGGCCGCCACTGCGCAGGCCGCCGGCGTGCCGTTGACGGCGATCGTGCAGGGCCTCGAAGCGTTCCGGCCGGTGCGCGGACGCCTCGTCACGACGACGACCTCGGCGCGCGCGCGCGTGATCGACGACAGCTACAACGCGAATCCCGACTCGGTGCGCGCGGCGATCGACGTGCTCGCTGCGCATGCGTCGCCGCGCTTCCTGGTGCTGGGCGACATGGGCGAAGTGGGCGACGCCGGGCCGGCGTTTCACCGCGAGATCGGCGCGCTTGCGAAGGACGCGGGCATCGAGCGGCTCTTCACGGTGGGCGCGCTCGCACGCGAGAGCGCCGACGCGTTCGGTCCTCGTGCGTCGCATTTCGCGTCGGTCGACGAGCTTGCGGCAAGCGTGCGCGAAGCTGTGCGCGCCGGCGTGACGGTGCTCGTCAAGGGATCGAGGTTCATGCAGATGGAACGCGTCGTTGCCGCGTTGACCGGCGAGCGCGATGGAGAGATTCGCTAAATGCTGTTGTGGCTCTCCGAGCTGTTGTCGCGCGACGTGCGCATCTTCAACGTCGTCGGCTACATCACGCTGCGTGCGGTGCTGGCGACGATGACGGCGCTCGTGATCTCGTTCGTCGTCGGGCCGCGGATGATCGCGTGGCTCACGCGGATGCGCATCGGCCAGGCGGTGCGCAACGACGGCCCGCAGACGCACCTGACGAAGGCGGGCACGCCGACGATGGGAGGCGCGCTGATCCTCGTGTCGATCGCGGTGACGACGCTTTTGTGGGCCGACCTCGACAACCGCTTCGTCTGGGTCGTGCTGCTCGTTACGCTCGGCTTCGGCGCCGTCGGCTGGGTCGACGACTGGCGCAAGGTCGTCGCGCGCAATCCGAAAGGACTTTCCGCGCGCGCGAAATTCTTCTGGCAATCGCTGATCGGCGTCGTCGCCGCCGTCTATCTCGCGTTCTCGGTGTCGGCGCCGAACAACTCGACGTTCGGCCAGCTGTTCCTCGCGTGGGTCGAGAGCGGCTTCTCCGCCGGCCTGTCGCCGAAGGCAGACCTGATCGTGCCGTTCTTCAAGACGATCTCGTATCCGCTCGGCGTGTGGGGTTTCATGGCGCTGTCGTATTTCGTGATCGTCGGCACGAGCAACGCGGTGAACCTGACCGACGGGCTCGACGGACTCGCGATCATGCCGACGGTGATGATCGGATCGGCGCTCGGCATTTTCGCGTACGTGAGCGGCAACGCGGTGTTCGCGCGCTACCTGGGCTTTCCGCACATTCCGGGCGCCGGCGAGCTGGCGGTGATCTGCGGCGCGATGGGCGGTGCGGGACTCGGCTTTCTCTGGTTCAACGCGTATCCGGCCGACGTGTTCATGGGCGACGTCGGTGCGCTCGCCCTCGGCGCCGCGCTCGGCGCCATCGCGATCATCGTGCGCCAGGAGATCGTGCTGTTCATCATGGGCGGCGTGTTCGTCGTCGAGACGCTGTCGGTGATGATTCAGGTCGCATCGTTCAAGACGACCGGCCGGCGGGTGTTCCGCATGGCGCCGCTGCATCACCACTACGAATTGAAAGGATGGAAGGAGAACCAGGTCGTCGTGCGCTTCTGGATCATCACGATGCTGCTCGTGCTGTTCGGACTGTCCACGCTCAAATTGCGATGAGCGCTGCAGAGCCGCCTCAAAGCGCGCATTCGGCCCCCCTGGGGGGCAGCGATGCGGCGGAGCCGCGAGCGCGGGGGGGGCATGCAAGCGCGCACTCCCGCTACCGCGGTCGTCGCGCCGTCGTGCTGGGCCTCGGCATGACCGGCCTTTCGCTCGCCCGCCACCTCGTGCGGCACGGCGCGTACGTGCGCGTTGCCGACACGCGGATCGACCCACCGAACCGGGAAGCATTGGCGAATGCGTTGCCCGGCGTCACGCTCGAAACGGGCGCTTTTTCCGACGCGACGTTCGACGGGGTCGACATGGTCGCCATCAGCCCCGGCGTGTCGCAGCATCATCCGGCGATTCGCACGGCGGCCGCGGCGGGTGTCGAGATCGTCGGCGACATCGAGCTCTTCGCGCGTGCATTGCCGGCCGATCAGAAGGTGCTCGCAGTCACCGGCACGAACGGCAAGTCGACGGTGACATCGCTGACCGGCGCGCTGACGCAGGCCGCGGGGCTGTCGACGATCGTCGCCGGCAACATCGGTCATCCGGTGCTCGACGCGCTCGCCGCGATCGAGGCAGGCGGAGCGTGGCCGAACGTTTTCGTGCTCGAGCTCTCGAGCTACCAGCTCGAGACGACGACGAGTTTGCGCCCGGTCGCGGCAACCGTGCTGAACGTATCCGCGAACCACATGGATCGCTATGCGGGCATCGCCGACTACGCGGCGGCGAAGGCGCGCATCTTCACGCATGCGAACGTCCAGGTGATCAATCGCGACGATCCGATCGTGCGGCTGATGCGGCTGCCGGGCCGCACGGTGCAGACCTTCGGCGCGAGCGTGCCGCTGTCCGAGGAGGAATGGGGACTCGTCGAGCGCGGCGACGGGACGTGGCTTGCACGCGGCGGCGAGCTGATCATGCAGGCATCGCGCCTGGCGCTCGTCGGCCGCCACAACGTGCAGAACGCGCTCGCGGCGCTCGCGCTCGCATCGTCCGTAACGAAGCTCGGACGCGCGATGCAGGACGCGCTGGCGGCCTTTCGCGGCCTGCCACACCGGATGGCGCCGATCGCCGAGGCCGATGGCGTCCTCTACATCGACGATTCGAAGGGAACGACGGTCGCGGCAACGCAGGTCGCGCTCGAAGGCATCGGTCGTCCCGTCGTGCTGATTGCCGGCGGCGATGGCAAAGGCCAGAGCTTCGCGCCGCTTCGCGCGACGGTCGATCGCCGCTGTCGCGCGGTGCTCCTGATCGGTCGCGATGCGCCGCAGATCGAGCGCGGGCTGGCCGGCAGTCCCGTGCGCGTCGAGATGGTCGGAACGCTCGCGCTCGCCGTCGAGCGTGCGATCGACCTCGCATCGCCCGGCGACGCCGTGCTGCTGTCGCCGGCGTGCGCGAGCCTCGATCAGTTTCGCGACTACGTCGAGCGCGGCCGGCGCTTCGCCGAGCTCGTCAACGCGCGCCTCGCGGCGGACGTCGATGCGTAAGCGCCTGATCGCCAGCGCGACGCTGCGCAAGCCTCCGCTTGCTCCGCTGCCGCGCGATCCGCGCGCGATGCTGACGTGGGACATGTCGCTCGTCTGGTGCACGCTGCTCTTGCTCGCACTCGGCCTCGTGATGGTCTATTCGGCGTCGATCGCGATGGCCGAAGCCTCGTCGCACACCGGCTATCGGCCGTGGTATTTCCTCGCGCGGCACGCGCTGTTCCTCGCATTCGGTCTCGTCGCTGCGTTCTTCGCGTTCCAGATTCCGCTGAAGGCCTGGCAGCGCGTGGCGGCCTGGATCTTCATCGGCGGCGCTGCACTGCTCGTGCTCGTGCTCGTTCCCGGCATCGGCAAATCGGTGAACGGCTCGAAGCGATGGCTTTCGCTGGTCATCTTCAACATCCAGCCGTCCGAGTTCATGAAGCTCGCCGCGGTGCTGTATGCCGCGAGCTACGCGGTGCGCAAGGCTGCGTTCCTGCACGCCGAGCAGCCGCTGCGGCAGACGCTGCTGCGCGGTTTCGCGCCGCTCTCCGCGGTGATGGTGCTGATCGGCGGCCTGCTGCTGCTCGAGCCCGATTTCGGTGCGTTCGTCGTGATCCTCGCGATCGCGTTCGGGATCCTGTTCGTCGGCGGCCTCGACTGGCGGCTGTTCCTGGGGCTGGCGGTGCTTTTGCCGTTTGCCCTCGCGGCGATCGTGATCGCGGCGCCTTACCGCGTGCAACGGCTCACGAACTTCCTCGACCCTTGGTCCGACCCGCTGCACAAGGGGTATCAGCTGTCGCATTCGCTGATCGCATTCGGACGCGGCGAGTGGTTCGGCGTCGGGCTTGGCGCAAGCGTCGAGAAGCTTTTGTACCTGCCGGAGGCGCACACCGATTTCCTGCTCGCGGTGATCGCGGAGGAGCTCGGGTTCGTCGGCGTCGTCGCCGTCATCGCGCTCTTCGCATGGCTGCTGTTTCGGGCGTACGCGATCGGCCGTCAGGCCGCGCGCCTGTCGCGTCCGTTCGCATCGCTGGTCGCGCACGGCATCGGCGTGTGGATCGGCGTGCAGACGTTCATCAACATGGGCGTCAACATGGGCGTCCTGCCGACGAAGGGATTGACGCTGCCGCTGCTGTCGTTCGGCGGCAGCGGCATCGTCGCCAATTGCATCGCGGTCGCGATCCTGTTGCGAATCGATTGGGAAAACCGGCAAGTACTACGGGGCTTCACGCTATGACGCCGCAAGCACGAACGGTTCCGCTTCCGGTTTCGGCGATCGCTGACTTGCGCGGCGCGCAAGTCAAGGCCGCCGCAGCGGCCGGCGATCGCTCGAACCGGCGCGTGTTGAGGGGATTCTCGGAATGAGCGCCGAATGTATTCCCACCCGCCTCGCTCGCGCTCGGCTCCCTCTCCCCGCTGCGGGAAGAGGGCTGGGGTGAGGGGCGGCAAATGAGCGCGACGGTGATGATCACGACCGGCGGCACCGGCGGCCATGTGTTCCCGGGCCTCGCCGTCGCCGCGAAACTGATTGCGCGCGGCTGTCGCGTCTTCTGGCTCGGCACGCGCGACGGCATGGAAGCGCGGCTCGTACCGGCGCACGGCCTCGA
>JAICLP010000067.1 GCA_025925475.1 Burkholderiales bacterium
GACCTCCGGTTCTGCGAGCCGCAGGACGCGAAGCTCGCCGACTGCGACGTCGTGTTCTTCGCGACGCCGCACGGCGTCGCGATGTCGCAGGCGCGCGAACTGCTCGCCGCCGGCGTTCGCATCGTCGACCTCGCAGCCGACTTCCGGTTGACCGATCCCGCGACGTTCGAGCGCTGGTACAAGATGCCGCACGCCTGCCCCGAACTGCTCGGCGAAGCCGTCTACGGCATTCCGGAAATCAATCGCGACGCGATCCGCTCCGCGCGCATCGTCGCCAATCCCGGCTGTTATCCGACGAGCGTTCAACTCGGCTTTTTGCCGCTGATCGAGGCCGGCCTCGTCGACACACGCTACCTGATCGCCGACTGCAAATCCGGCGTGTCCGGCGCCGGCCGCAAGGCCGAGCTCTCGCTGTCGTTCGCCGAGGCGTCTGACAACTTCGCCGCCTACGGCGTGGCGGGCCATCGTCACTATGCCGAGATCCTGCAGGGATTGAATCGCGCGACGCGCGAGCCGATCCGCGTCACGTTCACGCCGCACCTGACGCCAATGATTCGCGGGATCCTCGCCACGCTCTACGCGCCGCTGCGCAATCCCGATACCGATCTGCAGGCCGTCTACGAGAAGCGCTACGCGAACGAGCCGTTCATCGACGTGATGCCACCCGGGTCGCTCCCCGATACGCGCAGCGTCCGCGCGTCGAACATGCTGCGCATCGCCGTGCACCGGCCGCCCGATTCGGACCTGGCGCTCGTCATTGCCGTGCTCGACAATCTCGTCAAGGGCGCCGCCGGGCAGGCGATCCAGAACATGAACGTGATGTTCGGCCTGTCCGAGACGACGGGTCTCGCGGCACCGCCCGTGGTCCCGTGAGGGCCGTAGGGCCGACCCAAGGCTCGAACTCCGCCTCGGGGGCAGCGAAGCGCGCGAGCCCGACGGGCCGCCCCGAGGGCGAGCAGGTGAGTGCGAAGCACGAACGTTGTTCGACCGGCCGCGAGCGTGGGGGAATCATACAAGCGGCATTGACTGCGCCGCTGCGGGCCGCCATATAGGGATATCGCGCCTGCGCTTTTTGACGGCGCAGGCAGCGCCCCGGATAATGTCCGATAGAGGATTCGACGGAGTACGACGATGAATGCGATGAACGAGATGCCGAGCCCGCTGGTCTTCACCGATGCGGCGGCGGCCAAGGTCAAGACCCTGATCGACGAGGAAGGCAATCCCGACCTCAAGCTCCGCGTGTTCGTCTCCGGCGGCGGTTGCTCTGGATTCCAGTACGGATTCACGTTCGACGAGGTCGTCAACGAGGACGACACGTCGATGAACAAGGGCGGCGTGACGCTCCTGATCGACCCGATGAGCTACCAATACCTGGTCGGCGCCGAGATCGACTATCAGGAAGGCCTCGAGGGCGCCCAGTTCGTGATCAAGAATCCGAACGCGACGTCGACCTGCGGGTGCGGATCGAGCTTCTCCGCCTGATTCTGCGCACCTGACTGTCCGAGGAAGCGGGCCGGCGACGGCCCGCTTTTGCTTCGTGTCGCTGCCCGCGCGGCCGGCGCGACACGATCACTTCGGATAGATCGCACCCAGAACGCGCCTGCCTTTGGCGCCCGTCACTTCCGGCAGGTTCGCCGGGCGCCGGGCGACTGCCTCGCGCGCGAGCCACGCGAACGCGAGCGCCTCCACCTGCTCCACGGGCACGCCTTCGTCGGCCGTCGTGCCGAGCTCGCGCGGCTCGAGCTCGCGCCCAAGGTATTTCATCAGCGTCAGGTTGTTCGCGCCGCCGCCGCAGGCGAGAACCTGTTCGGCGCCGGCCGCATATGCGCGAATCGCGTCGGCGATCGTGCGCGCCGTCAGCGCGACGAGCGTCGCCTGGATGTTCTCGGCTTCGTCGTCGATGTGCGCGGCGGCAAGACGCTCCTCGAGCCACTGCAGGTTGAACTTGTCGCGATGCGTGCTCTTCGGCGGCGGCGCGCTGAAGAACGGATCGGCGAGCAGCACATCGAGAAGGCGCGCGTTCGGCTTGCCTTCCGCGGCCCATGCACCCTGCGCGTCGAACGTCGCGCCGCGATTGCGCGCACACCACAGGTCGGACAGCACGTTGCCTGGCCCGGTGTCGAAGCCGTGCACGCTGCCATCGGGCGGCAGGTCGGTGATGTTCGCGATGCCGCCGATGTTGACGATCACCCGATGACGGTCGCGGCGCGCGAAGAGCGCCGCGTGAAACGCCGGCACGAGCGGAGCGCCCTGGCCGCCCGCGGCGACGTCGCGGCTGCGGAAATCGGCAACGACGCGCATGCCGCTCTTCTCGGCGACCCGGGCGGGATTGTTGAGCTGCACGGTGAATCCCCGGTCGGGCCGATGCCGCAGTGTCTGCCCGTGCACGCCGGCGGCGGCAACGTCGTCGGGCGACAGTTTCGCCGCGGCGAGCGTGCGTGCGATCGCGTCGGCGTAAAGCTCGGCGAGCATGTTCGCCGCGGCGCCTGCGCGCGCCAGCTCGTTGTTGCCCGGCTGTTGCAATGCGAGCAGCTCGTCGCGCAACAACGACGGGAACGCGATATGCGCGGCACCGAGCGTTTCGCACGCCTTGCCGGGAACGGCGAAATCGGCGGCGACCGCATCGACGCCGTCGAGGCTCGTTCCGGACATCACGCCGACGAAAAGTTCGCGGGCCATCGATTCGAACTGCAAATGGGCGTTCGTCGCCTGCAGGCGACGACGCGTCACGACGGAATCAGTTGGCGGCGACGAGCCGGTTGTCGGGCAGTCCGCGCACGACCGCAAGCTCGCCTGCGAGCGGCGCGATCGCGGCCGTGAACGCGGGACGCTCCTCGTCGGTGACCGGCGTCGCCATCGGCAATGCGACCGTGAGTGGATCGCGAGGTTCGCCGTCCACGCGCAGTTCGTAGTGCAGATGCGGGCCGGTTGCCCAACCGGACTGGCCCACGTACCCGATCGTCTGGCCTTGCTGCACGCGCGCGCCGTCCTTCGTCTCGGGCGCGAAGCGCGACAGGTGCGCGTAGACGGTCGAGTAGCGGCCATCGTGCTTCAGCATGATCACGTTGCCGTAACCGGTCTGCTGACCGACGAACGTGACGATGCCGTCGGCGGTGGCGCGCACCGGCGTGCCGATCGGCGCGGCGAAATCGGTACCCTTGTGCGCGCGCATCGTGTGCAGCACCGGATTGAGGCGTGCCAGCGTGAAGCCCGACGTCACGCGCGAGAATTGCATCGGCGAGCGCAGGAACGCGTTGCGCTCGTTGCGGCCATCCTCGTTGTAATAGCCTTCGGTGCCGTCAGGCGCACGCCACAGGAACGCGCGCAGCGTCCGGGCACCGTTGTCGAACTCGGCGGCGACGACGCGTCCGGTGCCTGCCGGCTCGCCGTCGACGTAGCGCGTCTCGTAGAGCACCGCGAAGCGGTCGCCGCGCCGCAGGTCGTGATAGAAGTCCATCTGGCCGCCGAAGATGTCGGTGAGCGCCAGCGTCACCGAATCGGGCAGGTCGGCGGCATCGGCCGCTGCGAACAGCGACGACTCGATTTCGCCAGCGCGAAGCGTGAGCCGCGTGTCGGCAGGCGGCGCCTCGCTCGTGGCGACGAATCCGCTCGACGTGCGCGCGATCGACAGCAGCTGACCGTTCGCGGAGAGGAAGCGCAGGCCGCTCAACCGTCCGTCGTCGTCGCTCGCGACCTGCAGCGGCCGGCCCGGCTTCAGTTGATAAAGCGCGCGCGCGCTGGCATCGCTGCGCAGAAAAGCGAGCGCGTCGGGATCCACGATCGACGCGCGTGCGAGAAGACTGCCGATCGTGTCGCCGCGCTCGACGCGCTCCTCGCGCCAATAGCGCTCATCGGAGGGATCGGCGACGGCAACCGCGGGCAGCGGCAGCGTGCGCGAGATCGTGCGCACGCTCGGCGTATCGAGCGTCGTGTCGGGCGTGATGCCGAAGGCCGCGACTCCGGCCAATCCGAGGACTGCGATCGCGAGCGCCTGACCCGGTGACACGACATGCGCGAGCGCGCGCGAGGCGACGCGCAACGGCTGCGATAGAATGCGAAAGTTTTGCGCGCGCAACGGTCGATAAGCCAAGTTTCGCGGAAAATCGCGCACCGCTTGCATGTCCGTCGGCGCCCGAGCCGGGGCGATTGTAGCAAGCTTCCGGTGAAAAGCCTACAGCGCAATCCGCGCTTTTCCTACAGACAATGACGCCCGACATCGACCACCAGATCGCGGTCTTCCGCCGCGGCGCCGACGAGCTGTTGGTCGAAAGCGAATTGCGGGCCAAGCTCGCGCGCGGCAAGCCGCTGAACATCAAGGAAGGCTTCGACCCGACGCGGCCCGACCTGCACCTCGGCCATACCGTGCAGTTCAACAAGCTGCGTCAGCTGCAGGATCTCGGACATCACGTCGTGTTTCTCGTCGGCGATTTCACGACGCTGATCGGTGACCCCACGGGGCGCAATGTGACGCGTCCGCCGCTGTCGGTAGAAGAAGTCGCGGCCAACGCGAAGACCTACACCGACCAGGCGTTCCTGATCCTCGATCGGGAGAAGACCGAGGTCGCCTTCAATTCGAAGTGGCTCGGCGCGCTCGGCTCCGACGGCATGATCCGGCTCGCGGCGAAATACACGGTCGCGCGGATGCTCGAGCGCGACGACTTCGCGAAACGCTACGCGGCCGGGCAGCCGATCGCGATCCACGAGTTCCTCTATCCGCTCGCGCAGGGCTACGACTCGGTCGCGCTGCAGACCGACGTCGAGTTGGGCGGCACCGACCAGAAGTTCAACCTGCTCGTCGGCCGCGAGTTGCAGCGCCATTACGGTCAGGAGCCGCAGATCATCCTGACGCTGCCGCTGCTCGAAGGACTCGACGGCGTCAACAAGATGTCGAAGTCGCTCGACAACTACGTCGGCATCACCGAGTCGCCGTCATCGATGTACGGCAAGCTCATGTCGATCTCGGACCCGCTGATGTGGCGCTACTACGAGCTGCTGTCGTTCCGCCCGCAGGACGAGATCGCGGCGCTGCGCCGCGCGTGCGACGAGGGGCGCAATCCGCGCGAGGCGAAGGCGATGCTCGCGCAGGAGATCGTTGCGCGCTTCCACTCGAAGAACGCCGCGGACGCGGCGCAGGCCGAATTCGATGCGCGGTTCCGTCAGCATGCGCTGCCGGAAAGCATGCCCGAAGTGACGCTGCGCGTCGACGGCGCCGGCATGCCGATCGCGCAGGTCGCGCGCCAGTCAGGCATCGTCGACTCGACGTCGGAGGCGCTGCGGCTCATCGCCCAGCGCGGGTTGAAGGTGGATGGCGACATCGTCGCCGACAAGACGCGGGTGATTCAAAAGGGCGCGACGGTCGTCGTGCAGGCGGGCAAGCGCCGGTTCGCGCGCGTCACGGTGAAATGAACTGCAGCTTTTCCCTTACGCCCCCAAGCCCGGATCGCCCGCCATACCGCGTATCTCCGGCAGATTGAGCTTGCGCGGCGCAATGGTCTTCTGCGCGCGCAGGTAACGCGCAACGACTTCCCAGACGGGCTCGCCACCCGCGGCGCGCGCCTCTTCGGATACCGGCGCCCAGCCGGCTACGTTGTACGAGCGGCTCGGCTCGATCGCCTTGCCGTCGATCTCCATCTTCGAGATGCGGCGCCCCATCGTCTCGTTCGGATCGATCGCGTAGCGCAGGCCGCCGACGCGCACCATGTCGCCGCCCTGCTGGTAATAGGGATCCGGATTGAACAGGTTGTCGGCTACATCCTCGAGGATCGCCTTGATCGTCTCGCCGCTCATTTTCGTCAACGTCACGTACGGATAGGTGATCGCAGTCTGGTCGAGCAGATCCTCGAGTCGAATCGGATCGCCGGGCAGCAGCGTCGGTCCGAAGCGAAAGCCCGGCGAGAACGCGATCGCCGCGTTCTTCTCGGCCATCAGTGCGTCGAGCAGCAACTGGTCGAACGTGCCGTTGAAATTGCCGCGGCGGTACAGCAGGTCCTCGGTGATCGCGAGCTTCTCGGAAAGCTTCGACTCGTAAGGCGCACGCACCTTCGATACCAGCGCGTCCATTTCGCGGTCGGGCGCAAGCAGATTCGCGAAGACCGGAATCAACCGATAGCGAACGCCGTCGACCTTTCCGGCGCGAACGTCGAATTCGAGAAGACCGACGAACTTGCCGTCGCTGCCGGCGTTCGTCACGAGCGTCGATCCGCCGCGGTTGGCGACGCGCACCGGTCGTGGCACCGCGTCGTGCGTGTGCCCGCCGAGGATCGCATCGATGCCCGACACCCGCGTCGCGAGCTTCAGGTCGACGTCCATCCCGTTGTGCGACAACAGCACGACCACTTGCGCGCCCTTCGCGCGCGCGTCGTCGACGGCCTTCTGCAGCGTCTCTTCCTGGATCCCGAACGTCCACTCCGAGACGAAGTAACGCGGATTGGCGATCGGCGTGTACGGAAACGCCTGGCCCACGATGGCGACGCGCGCGCCGTTGATCGTCCTGATGACATACGGCGCAAACACGGCATCGCCGAAGTCGGCGGTGCGTACGTTCTGCGCGACGAAATCGATGCGTCCGGCGAAATCCTTGTCGACGATTTGCCTGACGCGCGCCGCACCGTACGTGAATTCCCAGTGCCCGGTCATCACGTCGACGCCGAGCAGCTTCGCGGCATCGACCATGTCCTGGCCTTTCGTCCATAGCGCGGTGCCCGAGCCCTGCCACGTGTCGCCGCCGTCGCACAGCAGTGCACCGGGCCGGGCTGCGCGCAGTTGCGCGATCAGCGTTGCAAGCTGCGGAAAGCCGCCCATCGCACCGAACGTGCGCGCCGCCTGCGTGAAGTCGAGGTATGTCAGCGCATGCGCCTCGCGCGTGCCCGGTGCAATGGCGAAATAGTCGAGGAGCGCCTTGCCGACGAGGTGTGGCGGCTTGCCGCGCGCACCGCCGACACCGAGATTGACGCTCGGCTCGCGGAAGTGGGTCGGCCGAAGCTGCGCATGGCAGTCGGTGATGTGCAACAGCGCGACGTTGCCAAAGGGCGTCAGCGCATCGTAGAAGCGATCGGCGTTGGCCGCGCGCGGCGAATCGAGCGGCAATCCGGCAGCAGCGGCCGCGGCGAGCGCCTGGAGGAACTCGCGCCGCTTCATTCGTCCCCCTCACCCCAATGCTCTCCCCGCGTTGCGCGGAGAGGGGGCCGAGCGCAAGCGAGGCGGGTGAGGGACTGCCTCACTGATTGACCGGCGATGCGGGGTCCACGAGCAGCGCGACCACGTCGCGGATCTGCTGCTCGGTCAGTATGTGGTGGTAACCAAAACGCGGCATGTTCGAGCAGGCGGCAAACGCCTCGGCGTTGTAGATCTTCTGCCATGCGTAGCGCCGCGTTTCGTCGGTATAGCCGCGCGTCTTGCCGAAGCGATAGAGCGACGGCCCGATCGTGCCGTACGAAAGCTCCTTCGGCGACAGCTGGTGGCATGCATAGCAATTCGCGCCGGCAGCCTTCTTCGGATCGTCCGAGTACTGGAAGCCCTGCCCGCTTTGCGCGATCTTCTCGCCGCTCTTCCAGTCGCCGACGAGATTGCCGTCGGCCGGATAGCGGATCGTCTCGAGATTCGCCTTCTCGATGCGCTCGGCCACCGCCGGCGGGAGCGCGCGACCCGCGTATTCGCTGCAAACGCGCTGCGTCTCGTCCTGGTCGAGGCGCGCGAGCGTCGCCTGCCCGTGCGCCTTGAACGACGACTTCATCATCGCCTCGGCGCGCTCGCTCACGTCGTTCTCCGCCGGTGCGCTTGCGCAGCCGTACACGATGCTCGCGGCGATGCCGATCGCCGCGATACCGCCGATGCAATGCCCGACAATCCTCGTTCGCATCCGAAGTGTCTCCTCAGCGCTTGATCGCCGGGCCCGCGTATGCGGCACCGTTCGCGCGACCGGCGAGGTACGCAGTCAGCGCGATCGATGCGTCGGAACCGAACGCGAGCTCGGGAAAGCGCTGCTGGCGGAAGCAGTCGTTCAACCGCCACTGGAACGTACGCAACTCCCCCTGCGAGACGCGGTATGCGGGCCACGTCGTATACGCCTTTTGTGCGCCTTCGACCTTCGTCAGGTTCGGGAGATCCTGCAGCCGGATGCGCTTGCCGTCGTCGCCATGGCATGTGGCGCATGCGAAATCGTGCGTGCCGCCGCGGTAGTAGAACATCTTCTCGCCAAGCCGATACATGTCGTGCACGTGCGGCTCGTCGAGCGCGACGTTCATCCTGATGCCCTGCGATTGCGACGCGACGTAGGCGGCGAGCGCCTCGAGGTCGGAGCGTTTGGCGCTGCCGTTGCCGAACGTATTCTTCAGCGCATCCGCTTCGCTCATTCCCTGCTGCTGCACCATGCACCAGACGAGGCGCGTCTCGAGATCCATCACGCGCTTCGCATCCGGAAAGTAGCGCGGCAACTGCGCGTACGCGCCCTTGACGACGCCCGGCCCGAGGCCGAGATCGCAGCGTTCGAACGACACCTTGTTCGGGCCGCGCGGCACCTTCCACATCTGCTCGCCGCGCGCTTCCCACAACTCGGCCGGATTGCCATCCTGCAGCGCCTCGCGGTACTTCGCGATCTCGTCGGCCGTCGATTCGCCGAGTGCCGCACCGATCGACGCCGCGAACGCCGCGGCGGCGCCTGCCGCGACGGCAAGCCGAATCATCGTCCGCATTCGAATTTCCCCTACGCGACCGTCGCTTCGTCGGTGCGGCTGTCGTCGTGGTTGTCGACCCAGGTGATCTTCACCTTGTCGCCCCTGGCGCCGCCCTTGAACGTGAACGACACGAACGGATTCTTCGACACCGCCGGCCCCCACTGGGCGGCAAGGACGACCTTGTCGTTGTGCGTTACGTTGACCTTCTGGATGAACCACGCGGGAATCGTCTTGCCCTGCGCATCCTTGCGCTGCCCGGTCTCCATCTCGTGGCTCATCAGCACCTTGACCTCGGTCGAATCGCCGACGAGATTCGCCCGGATTTTCATCGGATCTGCCATCGTCTTCTCCTTCGTGCCGATCGGGCCTAGCCGCCGCAACCGCCGAGCGTGACCTTGATTTCCTTCGACGTCGCGTAGTACTTGCCGTTGGCCTTCACGAGCGCGTAGACGTTCGACGTCTGCGCCATCTTGATGCGCGTGGTCAGCGACGGATCGGTACCCGGCGGGATGTCGAACACGGCGGCCAGCATGTTGGGATTTTTCTCGATCAGAATCGCGATCGATTCGGTCTGCGGCACCTTGCTCGTGATTCCCACCGGAACGACGGCGCCGTTCTCGGCGATGTCGGGCGTCGAGAAGAACACGATGTCGTTGCTCGGCACCGGCGAAGTGCCACCGAGCGCCTTCATCGTTTCGTCGAGCGAGTGCGTCTCGAACGCGCTCTTGTTCCACGCGTCGGCGGCCGCCGCGTCGCCGGGTTTGAGCCAGCCCGCCGCAGCAACGAGCGACAGCAGCGAGAGCGCACCGCCGGTCTTGAGCGCGTGCCTGCGATTCGTGTTCATCGGGACTCCCTGCGACGTCCGACGCAAAAGTCGATCATTGTAATCGCTGGCGTCGGGCGGCAGCGGGGAGACAGGGCGAAGACGCGCCGCCGCGCGACGCGGCAAGGTACGAAGGCGATCGAAAGCGTGGAGTGAAACGACTGATCGCCGCGCTTCTGCGCATCGGCAGAAGCCGCGGGGATCGGGAAGATCAGTGAACCGTGGCGCTCGTCAGGAAGCGAACGAGATGGCCGTCGGAGAGCCGGTAGAAACCGTCGGCGACGTGCTCGGCATCCTCGAAATCGGCCTGCGTGAATGCCAGCTCGGTATCGCCGTGAACCGCCTCCAGAACGACGTCGTCGGCCACGGTGAACTCGTCGGGCACCCGCACGTAGGCGGTCTCGAACACGATGCCGTCGATGACGACGAAATCGGCGTCGTGCATCGTTTCGGACAGTTTGAGCGTCATGACTCGTCACCTCGGTTGGCGGGCGCGCCGTCGAGGGCGCCCCTTGTCGCAACGTAAATGCGGCCCGAAGGACGGACGTTCAAGACTTGCTCAAGTAACCTCGGACCCCGCAATGACGATCCGATGATGCGCGCGCCGGCCGGCACTGTCGAGGCGCCGAACGCGGTTCGTGGCGTCGGCTTTCCGCCTACGCCGCGAGCGAAGCGGGCTGCGCGATGGCGATCGTCACGCGACCAGCGCGCGAACGAAGTTCGGCAGCGCGAGCGCCGCCCGATACGTGTCGCCGTTGATGTACTGAAGCCTACCGAGCTTGCGCTCGAGAATGCGCGCCTCGATCGCGGCTGCCGAATGCTCGCGCGGATCCAGCGTCCGCGAGCAGCACGCCATCATCCAGAGACCGCCATAGAGAGGCACCGACGTCAGGTAAGGCGTGACCCGCGCAAAGGCATTGCGCAATTTGGCGAGCGCCTCGCGGATGCGCGCCGCGTGCGCGATCGGGCTCGCGATGTGCATCGTCATCGCGCCGTCTGGCGTAAGCCGCGCCGCGCAGGCATCGTAGAAATCGGCCGTGTAGAGCGCGGTCGACGGTCCGCCGGGATCGGTGAGATCGAGCACGATCAGGTCGTACTGCTCGCGCGACTGCGCGACGAAGCGAAAGCCGTCCTCGATGCGTACGGTGACGCGCGGATCGTCGAGCGCGCCATGGTGCACCGCGTGCAGATGGCGGCGCGAAATGTCGACGACGCTGCCGTCGATCTCCGCGATCGTGACCTCCGACATCGACGGATGCTTGAGCAGTTCCTCGGCCGAGCCGCCGTCGCCGCCGCCGACGATCAATGCGCGCGCAGGATGCGGATGGGCGAGCGCCGCGACGTGGACGAGGTTCTCGTGATAGAAGAACTCGTCCTTCTCCGACGTCATGAAATGGCCGTCGAGGCGGAAGAGCTTGCCGAACGCGTCGCTGTCGTGAACCTCGACGTCCTGATACTGCGATCGGAACGCCTCGAGCCTCGCGGTGGAGCGCACGAAGACGCCCCACTCGTCGGTCATGTACTCGGTGAGAATTCCGGGCGCGAGATCACGCGGCGGCGCGTCGTGGCTCATCATCGACGATTTCCCGGCCGCCGCGCTCGATCGCCTGGAAGCGCTTGCGTGCAGGCTTCAGCGCCGCCTCGAGCGCCTTGAACACGCGCTCGGCCTTCTGCGTATTGTCGGTCGTGTAGTTGCACACGTAGACATCCACCGTCACGAAGCCGACTTCGGGCCACGTGTGGATCGCGAGATGCGACTCGGCGAGCAGCACCGTCCCGGTGACGCCCTGCGGCTCGAACTGGAAAAAGCGATCGCCCACGATCGTGAGCCCCGCATCGTCGACGGCACGGCGACAAAGTTCGCGCAATGCGTCTGCGTGCGTCAGCAATGGTTCGTTGGTCGGGCATCCGTACCACTCCCCCAGCAAATGGATTCCGTACATGGCGTTTAGCCTCCACGCGCGGCGTCTTCCGGATACCGGAGAGAACCGTTGCCAATGTGTTCTAGCGGATGACGAAGCGGCCGACGATCGCCCGTTCGTCGCAGATTTCGATACAGCTCCCGAGGTCGGTGTGCGAATCGGAAATGTGAAATTATGGCACAATAGTGGTGCTTCTGCGAGCGTATTCAATCCCTTCGCCCTGCGATCCAGCTTCGGGGCGAGCCCCCGGGTTCCGTCGTTTTCGTCATGCTCGATTCCGCACGTGATTTGAACCACCGCGAGGCGCCGGTTCGCGACGGCGATCTCGCGAACGCGATTCGCGCGCTCGCGATGGACGCGGTCGAGAAAGCGAAGTCGGGCCATCCGGGCATGCCGATGGGCATGGCCGACATCGCCGTCGCGTTGTGGAAGCGCCACCTGCGCCACAACCCGGCGAATCCGCACTGGCCCGATCGTGACCGCTTCGTGCTGTCGAACGGCCACGGCTCGATGCTGCAGTACGCGCTTTTGCATCTGACCGGTTACGACCTGCCGATCCACGAAATCGCGCACTTTCGCCAGCTGCACTCGAAGACACCCGGACACCCCGAAGTGGGCGTGACGCCCGGCGTGGAGACGACAACGGGACCGCTCGGGCAGGGTCTCGCGAATGGCGTCGGCATGGCGCTCGCCGAGCGCCTGCTCGCCGCCGCGTTCAATCGCCCCGGCCACACGATCGTCGATCACCACACGTACGTGACGGCCGGCGACGGCTGTCTGATGGAAGGCATCTCGCACGAGGCGTGCTCGCTCGCCGGCTCGCTGGGCTTGGGCAAGCTGATCGTCCTCTACGACGACAACGGCATCTCGATCGACGGACGCACGACGGGCTGGTTCACCGACGACACGCCGCGCCGCTTCGAGGCGTACGGCTGGCACGTCGTGGCGAACGTGAACGGCCACGACGTCGACGCCGTCAGCGCGGCGATCGACGCGGCGAAGAACGAGACGTCGCGACCGAGCCTCGTCTGCTGCAAGACGATCATCGGCAAGGGCGCCCCGACGAAGGCCGGCACCGCCGACACGCACGGCTCGGCGCTCGGCGAAAAGGAAGTGGCCGCGGCGCGCGAGGCGCTCGGCTGGTCCTATCCTGCGTTCGTCGTGCCGCAGGCGATCTACGACGCCTGGAACGCGAAGCCCCAGGGCGAGCGCGCCGAGCGCGAATGGAACGACGCGTTCGCGAAGTACCGCGCTGAGCATCCGGCGCTCGCTGCCGAGTTCGAGCGACGGATCGCCGGCACGCTGCCGGCCGACTTCGAAGCGACGGCCGCAAACCTCGTCGCAGCGCAAGCGGCCAAGGGCGAATCGATCGCGACGCGCAAGGCTTCGCAGCAGGCGATCGAGGCGTTCGCGAAGGTGCTGCCCGAAATGATCGGCGGCTCCGCCGACCTGACCGGCTCGGTGTTCACGAACTGGTCGGGCAGCGTCGCGGTCACGGCGCAGCATCCCGGCAACTACGTGAACTTCGGCGTACGCGAGTTCGCGATGGCGGCGATCGCGAACGGCCTCGCGCTGCACGGCGGATTCATTCCGTACGTCGGCACGTTTCTCACGTTCTCCGATTACATGCGTAACGCCGTGCGGATGGCTGCGCTGATGAAGGCGAAGTCGATCTTCGTGTTCACGCACGATTCGATCGGCCTCGGCGAGGATGGGCCGACGCACCAGTCGAGGGGGCAAGCGGCGCGCCGGCGGGGCCGTACGCCGCGCGGGCTGTGGGGGGCGGGCGAGACCGGCGAGACCCCCGGCGCCGGGGGGGCCGCGCGGGCCCC
>JAICLP010000357.1 GCA_025925475.1 Burkholderiales bacterium
CAAGGCGCGGTCTTCGCCGAAGGAGGTCTCGCTTGCGTTCGCTGTCCCGGTGGCTTTTCGTCCTTGCCGCGGCATTGGCGCTCACGGGCATCGCGCACGCCGACGAATACCCATCCCGGCCGATTCGCGTCATCGTGCCGTTTTCGCCCGGCGGCGCGGTCGACGGGCCGATGCGCCTCATCGCGCAGGAGCTCGGCAAACGCCTCGGCCAGCCGGTCGTCGTCGAGAACAAGCCGGGGGCGGGCGCGACGATCGGCAGCGACATCGTCGCGAAGGCACCGGCCGACGGCTACACGCTGCTGCTCGCGTCGCAGACGAATGCCATCAGCGCCACGCTGTATTCGAAGCTGCCGTTCGACCCGATCGGCGACTTCACGCCGGTCACGCTGATCGGCCGCGAGCCGGGCGTCGTCGTCGTGAATCCCGGCGTTCCGGCGAAGACGCTGCAGGAATTCATCGCCTACGTGAAGGCGAACCCCGGCAAGGTCGATTACGCATCGTCGGGCAACGGCAGCGGTCAGCATCTGTTCGCGGCGCTCCTCGCCTCGCGCACGGGCATGAAGATGAACCATGTCCCGTATCGCGGCAGCGGGCAGGCGACGACGGATCTGATCTCGGGCGTCGTCGCGATGGCCATTCCCGGCACCGCGGGCATGGTCGGGCACATCAAGGCCGGTAAACTGCGCGCGCTCGCCGTGACCGGCGCCCATCGCTCGCCGCAATTGCCCGACGTGCCGACGGTGATCGAGTCGGGCGTCCCGGGCTATGAAGCGTACGTATGGATGGGCTTGCTGGCGCCGAAGGGCACGCCACCGGCGATCGTCGAGCGGCTCAATCGCGACGTCGTCGGCGTGCTCGGCGAGGACGAAGTCAAGCGCTACATGGCGAGCGCCGGCATCGAGATCGTCGGCTCGACGAGCGCTGAGTTCGGCAGGTTCTTTCGCGCGGAGCGCGACCAGTGGGCGAAGGTGATCAAGGACACCGGCGCGCACATCGAATAGGAAACGCGATTTCGAATGGATGCGATGGAGGCGGTTTCGCAGGCCACGGCGGTGCAAGGCGTCCCGCATTACACGCACAAGAGCGACGTGCGGCTGTTCCTGTGGGAGAAGTTCGTCGGCGAGCCGACGGGCAAGCCCGTCGTGCTGTTCGTGCACGGCTCGTCGATGGCGTCGCAGCCGACGTTCGACCTGACCGTGCCCGGCCGTCCCGACTCGTCGGTGATGGACTGGTTCGCGAAGCGGGGCTTCGCGTGCTGGAGCGTCGACATGGAAGGCTACGGGCGCTCGGACAAGCATCGCGACATCGCCTGCGACATCGCGAACGGCGCCGACGACCTCGATGCAGCGACTCGCTACATGCGTAACGAGCGCGGCATCGAGCGCGTGCTGGCGTACGGCATCTCGTCGGGGGCGCTCCGCGCAGCGCTTTTCGCGCAACGCCATCCCGAGCGCGTCGCGCGCCTTGCACTCGACGCGTTCGTCTGGACCGGCGAAGGGGCGCCGACGCTCGAAGCCAGGCGCCGGAAGCTGCCCGAATTTCTCGCCCGCAATCGCCGTCCGATCGACCGCGTATTCGTCCAGTCGATCTTCGCGCGCGATCATCCCGATTGTGCCGAGCCGCGCGTCGTCGAGGCGTTCGCCGATGCGATCCTCGCGCTCGACGATTCGATGCCGAACGGCACGTACGTCGACATGTGCTCGAAGCTGCCGGTCGTCGACCCGGAAAGGATCACCGTGCCGACGCTTCTGATGCGCGGGCAGTACGACGGCATCGCGGCGTTCGACGACCTGCTCGCATTCTTCGCGCGGCTGCCGAACCCGGACAAGCAGTTCGCCGTAATGCCCGGCATCTCGCACGCGAGCTTCCAGCAGAAGAACTACGCGATCGTCTACCACATCCTGCACGCGTTCTTCACGCAGCCGCAGCCGGTCTATCGCGGCTAGCGGCATACCGTCCCTCATGGCCGTCCAACCCACGCTGCTGCTGATCGCGGATATCGCCGGATACACGCGTTTCATGAAGATGCACGACACGAGCCTCGTGCATGCGCAGCAGATCATTGCCGATCTGCTCGAAGCGGTGATCGACGCAGCCGGATCGTCGCTGAAGCTGGCCAAGCTCGAGGGCGACGCGGCGTTCTTCTATGCGCCCGCGGATGGCAAATCGGCGTCGGCGTCGATCGGCGAGCGCGCGGCCGCGATCTACCGCGCGTTCCATGCTCGCGCGCAGGACATCAAGACGAATACGCTGTGCCCGTGCGACGGTTGCCAGCAGGCGGGCAACCTGAAGATCAAGCTCGTCGGCCACGCGGGCGGCGTCGCCGTGCAGAAGGTGAAGCGCCTCACCGAGCTTGCCGGCGTCGACGTGATCGTCGTCCATCGGATGCTGAAGAACGAGGTTCCCGTATCCGAATACCTGCTCGTGACGAAGCCCGTGCACGCGCTGCTTGGCGACGCGCTGCGCGAGCGCGCCGCGGCATTCGACCTCGACCTCGACGACATCGGCAAGACACCGGCCTGGTACGTCGATCTCGCGCAATGCGTTCCCTCGCTGCCGCCTGCGCAGAAGCGCTCGCCGCTGGCGCGCGTCGGCGGCTTTCTGCGCTTCGAGATGCGCAACCTCCCCTATACGCTGCGCCTGCGCAAGGCCTGCGCGGGCTTTCGGAACGTGCCGGATGCGCACTGATCGGCTGCTGACAGAGGTCGCCGTTGGCTGATCTGCTCGAAGTCCGCGACCTTTCGATCGACTTCGACACGCGCGGCATCAGGATCCACGCGCTCGACCGCGTGTCGTTTCGCATCGCACCCGGCGCGACGCTGGCGCTCGTCGGCGAATCGGGGTCGGGCAAATCGATCACCGCGCAGGCGATGATGCAGATCCTGCCCCCGAGCGCGCAGATCACGTCGGGCCAGATCCTGTTCACGCCGCCCGATACGCACGAGCGGGCGATCGACATCGTGCGGCTCGCGCCCGACGGACGCCGGATGCGCCGCATTCGCGGCCGCCACATCTCGATGATCTTCCAGGAGCCGATGACGTCGCTGTCGCCGCTGCACACGATCGGCGACCAGGTGAGCGAGGCACTCTTCCTGCACCAGCGGATCGGCCATCGCGCCGGCATGGCGCGC
>JAICLP010000355.1 GCA_025925475.1 Burkholderiales bacterium
GTCCGTCGCAACGCTGGCAGCGCTGGCGGGCGTCGCATCGTTCGGCGCGCCCGGCGCGCTCGCCGAAGGCGCGACGGCGCCGAAGAATCGCGTTGTCATGCAGGTCAGCGACAACGATCCGGCGAAGTGGAATCTCGCGCTCAACAACGCACGCAACCTGCAGTCCGATCTCGGCGCGTCGAACGTCGAGATCGAGATCGTCGCCTACGGGCCGGGCATCGGCATGCTGAAGGCCGAGTCGGTCGTCGGCAACCGGATCACCGAAGCGCTCGGCCACGGCGTCAAGGTCAGCGCCTGCGAGAACACGATGCGCGGCCAGAAGCTCGCGAAGGCGGACATGCTCGACGGCATCGGCTACGTGCCGGCCGGCGTCGTCGAGATCATGCAGAAGCAGCAGCAGGGATGGGCGTATCTGCGGCCGTAGGCGGGCGCGATAGCCGAATCCGTCGCAAAACGGGTTGCGCGGGCCGAGAGCGCGAGGGCCCGCAGCGAGGCCCGAGATAGTACCGAGACGTGCAGCGAGGGGCGAGCGAGGACACGCCAACATCTATCGGCCCGCGCAGTCCGTTTTGCGGCGGGTTCTGGAGCGGGTGAAGGGAATCGAACCCTCGTATGCAGCTTGGGAAGCTGCCGTTCTGCCATTGAACTACACCCGCGTCTTTCGCTACCCGATCTGGCGCGCCTCGAAACAATCGTGAAAGGCGCCATCGGCGATCGCCCGCGATTGTAGCGCCGCTCGTCGGCGATCGACATGTTTCCGAGTATGTCGGGCAAGCGCCTCGGCGCGACTCGTCTTAAACTAGAGAGTTTTCGACGCCATGCCCGGCCCCCCGGAATCAACGGGGAGTCGCGAGGTCTCAATGTCCCACGCGCCGACGCAGTGAGCACTTTGTCCAGCACCCGTCGCACCTTCATCGTCATTGCGTGCGCGTTGGCGATCGCCGCCGTGGCGGTCCTCGCCACCCGCTATGCACCCGGTTCGCGCGCTGCGCCAGCCCGCCAGACGCCCGCCGTGCCGGTGAGCGTCGCAACGGTTGCGCACAAGGACGTCCCCGTGCGCATCCGGGCGATCGGCAATGTGGAGCCGCTCACCACCGTCGCGATCAAGGCGCGGGTCGACGGCCAGATCGACGCGGTGCGCTTCAAGGAAGGCGACGAAGTGCGCGCGGGCGCGGTGCTGTTCGAGCTCGATCGGCGCCCCTTCGAAGCCCAGCTCGCGCAGGCGCAGGCGAATCTGCTGAAGGACCAGGCGCTCCTCGCTCACGCGGTGGAGCAGGAAAAGCGCAACAAGGATCTGCTCGCCCGGAAGTTCATTTCGCCCGATGCGTACGAGCAGGTGAAGACGAACGTCGATACCGCTGCGGCAACGGTGAAGGCCGACGAAGCCGCGATACGCAGCGTCCGGCTCTCGCTCGATTACTGCACGATCCGCGCGCCGCTCACCGGCTATGCGGGGCGGGTCATGATCCAGCAAGGCAATCTGGTCAAGGCGAACGATACGAACGCGCTCGTCGTGATCAATCAGGTCGTGCCGATCAACGTGTCGTTCTCGGTCCCCGAATCCGACCTTGCCGAGGTGCGCCAGTATCAGGCCGACGGCGAGCTGCGGGTCGGCGTCCAGATTCCCAACGGGAAATCCGTAACCGGGAAGCTTTCATTCATCGACAACACGACCGACGTCACGACCGGCACGATCAAGCTCAAGGCCGAGTTCGCCAACGGCGACAAGGCGCTGTGGCCGGGACAATTCGTCAATGTCGTGCTGACGCTCACGACCCAGAAGAACGCCGTCGTCGCGCCGGCGACCGCCGTGCAGAACGGCCCGAACGGACAGTACGTGTTCGTCGTAGGGCCCAACAACACGGTGGCACTGCGCGACGTCAAGATCGCGCGCACCGAAGGCGACGACACGGTGATCGCATCGGGACTCGCGCCCGGCGACACCGTCGTCACCGCCGGGCAGCTCCGCCTTGCCCCCGGAACGCGGATCACGACCGGCAATCCGAGCAGCGCGTGAACGGAAAGCGGCGTCGTCGCCGAGCCAGCAGGTCCTGTCCGTGAACATCGCCGAGCAATTCGTACGCCGGCCGGTGATGACGCTGCTCGTCATGCTGGCGATCGTCATTTTCGGGATCGTCGGTTACCGGCTGCTGCCGGTCAATGCGCTGCCCAACGTCGATTTCCCGACGATCCAGGTCTCGGCGCAATTGCCGGGCGCCAGTCCCGACACGATGGCATCGGCGGTGGCGACGCCGCTCGAGAAGCAGTTCTCGACGATCGCCGGCATCGACTCGATGACGTCGACTTCGACGAGCGGGAGCACGTCGATCACGCTGCAGTTCTCGCTCGACCGCAACATCGACGCCGCGGCGCAGGACGTGCAATCGGCGATCGCCGCGGCCGCGCGCCAGCTTCCCTCTTCGCTGCCGACGCCGCCGACGCTGCGGAAGGTGAACCCCGCCGACTTCTCGATCCTGCTGATGGCGCTCACGTCGGAGACGCAGCCGCTGTCGGTCGTCGACGAGTACGCCGAGAACAATCTCGCGACGCGCATTTCGACGATCAGCGGCGTCGCCCAGGTGCAGGTGTTCGGCTCGCAGCAATACGCAGTGCGCGCGCAGCTCGATCCGAACGCCCTCGCGACGCGCGGCATCGCACTCACCGACGTCGAGCAGGCGATCGCCAACGCGAACGTGAACCTGCCGACCGGCACGCTGAACGGCCGCGAGCGCGCGACGTCGGTGATGGCCACCGGACAGCTCACCGACGCGGCGGCGTTCGCGCCGTTGATCGTCGCGTACCGCAACGGTGCGCCGGTCCGTCTCGACCAGATCGGCCGCGTCATCGACAGCGTGCAGAACGACAAGGTCGCCGCCTGGTACAACGGCACGCGCGGCGTCGTGCTCGCCGTGCAGCGTCAGCCGGGCACGAACACGATCGAGGTCGTCGACGCGATCAAGGCCGTCATTCCCGCGTTCCAGGCGCAGCTTCCGCCGTCGATCAAGCTGTCGATCCTCTACGACCGCTCGCAGTCGATTCGCGAATCGGTGCGCGACGTCCAGGAGTCGCTGCTGCTCGCACTCGGCCTGGTCGTCTTCGTCATCTTCGTGTTCCTGCGCAGCCCGCGCGCGACGCTGATCCCGAGCCTTGCGCTGCCGCTGTCGATCATCGGCACGTTCGCGGTGATGTACGCGTTCGGCTACAACATCGACAA
>JAICLP010000157.1 GCA_025925475.1 Burkholderiales bacterium
ATGCGGTCGCGAAGGCCGCGTCCGACGTGATCCGCATCGCCAACGCGCGCGGCGGCGAAGGCTTCGTTGCGGTCTCCGCCGAGGCGCGCAAGAAGTTCTGGCTCGATCGCTCGCGCACGGCGGCGATCGCGAAGCACACGAACGCGTTCAAGATCAACGAGGACGTCGTCATTCCGCTCGATCGGCTCGGCGACTACACCGACGGCGTCGAGCGGCTCAACGTCGCGATGTCGATCGGCAACAAGCTCGTGCTCGCCGATCGCCTCGCGCAATTGTTCGCCGCGCCCGACGCCGAGCACCTGTGGCGTCCGGGGAGCGAAGCGCGGCCCACCGATGCCGAGCTCGGTGCAGTGCTCGACGAGGCGCGCGCGCTCGTCGCCGACGTGCGGGACCACTGGCAGTACCTGCTCGATCACCTGGACGAGACATTTGCCGAGCTGCAAAGCCACGCGGTCGTCGTGTCATGGAAGCGCGAGCTTCGTGAGCCGCTCGAGCGCATCTTCGCCGGGCGCACCTTCGCCCCGCTATTCGCGCGTTGCGACGAGATTCACCGCGAAGTGCTGCGAAGCCGCGTGTTCATCGCGCTTCACATGCACGCGGGCGACGGCAACGTGCATACGAACATCCCGGTCAACTCTGACGACTACGGAATGCTGCAGCAGGCGAACGCGGCCGTCGAGCGCGTGATGGCGCTCGCGCGCGAGTTGAACGGCGTCATTTCCGGCGAGCATGGCATCGGCATCACGAAGCTCGCGTTCCTGGACGACGAGGAGCTCGCGCCGTTCGCCGACTACAAGCGCCGCATCGATCCCGAAGGGCGCTTCAATCGCGGCAAGCTGCTGCGCTCGTCCGCGCCGCAGGCCGACCTGACGAACGCCTATACGCCGTCGTTCTCGCTGATCGGTCACGAGAGCCTGATCCTCGAGCAGAGCGCGATCGGCGAGATTACGGCCGCGATCAAGGATTGCCTGCGCTGCGGCAAGTGCAAGGCGCCGTGCGCGACGCATTCGCCGCGCGCCAACCTGCTCTACAGCCCGCGCAACAAGATCCTCGCGACGTCGCTTCTGACCGAGGCTTTCCTCTACGAGGAGCAGACGCGGCGCGGCGTGTCGCTGCGCCACTTCGACGAGTTCGGCGACGTCGCCGACCATTGCACGATCTGTCACAAATGCGTCAATCCGTGCCCGGTCGACATCGACTTCGGCGACGTGTCGATCGCGATGCGCAACCTGTTGCGCCGGGAAGGCAAGCGCAAGTTCAACATCGGCACCGCTGCGTCGATGTTCTTCCTCAACGCGACCGATCCGACGACGATCAAGCTCGCGAAGACCGCGATGATCGACGTCGGCTACCGCGTGCAGCGCCTCGCCTACGAGACGGTGAAGAAGGCCGGCATCGCGCGTGCGCAAACGTCACGGCCGCCGAATACGACCGGCCACACGCCGATCAAGGCGCAAGTCATCCACTTCGTCAACAAGCCGATGCCGAAGGGCGTGCCGAAGCGCACGGCCCGTGCGCTGCTCGACATCGAGGACCCGGCGATCGTGCCGATCATCCGCGATCCGGCGAAGGTGAACGATGACTCCGACGCCGTCTTCTATTTCCCCGGCTGCGGCTCGGAGCGCCTGTTCTCGCAGGTGGGACTCGCGACGCAGGCGATGCTCTATCACGTCGGTGCGCAATGCGTGCTGCCGCCCGGTTATCTATGTTGCGGCTATCCGCAGACGGCGGCGGGCAATCACGACAAGGGCCAGCAGATCATCACCGACAATCGCGTGCTGTTCCATCGCGTTGCGAACACGCTCAACTATCTCGACATCAGGACGGTGATCGTCTCCTGCGGCACCTGCCTCGATCAACTGCAGAAATACGAATTCGACAAGATCTTCCCCGGATGCCGGCTTCTCGACATCCATGAATACCTGCTCGAGAAGGGCGTCGCGCTCGCCGGCGTGCAGGGCGTGCGCTACATGTACCACGACCCCTGCCATACGCCGATGAAGGTGTACGAGCCGCTCGCGGTCGTGAGCCAGCTGATGGGCGGCGACGTGCCGCTCAACGACCGCTGCTGCGGCGAATCGGGGACGCTCGCGACGACGCGGCCCGACATCTCGACGCAGGTGCGAATGCGCAAGGAAAGCGAGATGCGGCAGGGCGCGGCGGCGCTTCGCGCCGACGGCTTCGACGGCAAGGTGAAGGTGCTGACGTCGTGCCCGTCGTGCCTGCAGGGGCTGTCACGCTTCTAGGACGACGCGGGCACCGAAGCCGATTACATCGTCGTCGAGCTCGCGAAACACGTGCTCGGCGAAGCGTGGATGGCCGACTACGTCGAGAAGGCTAACCGCGGCGGCATCGAGCGCGTGCTGGTGTAGCGCGGTTCACGCAATGTCGGCGAACGTGAACACGCCGTAGCGATTCAGAGGAAGCGAACGGCAGTCAGCACGTTGCCTTCGCCGTCGCAGTCGTCGCCTTGCACGTCGCGTTCGGATGAAGCGCGAGGCGGCCGTCGAGCGCGGCGTTCGCGATCGCCGGCACGGCAGGCGACAGCACGTCGGGCCCGAAATACAGCAGCGCAGGCGTCGCCAGCGCCGTGACGACGTAGAGGATCGACATCCAGCGCGAAACGCGCTGCCACTGTTGCTCGACGCCCGAAGCGCCGCTGCGCGAGCGCTCCGCCATTGTCGTGTCACCGTCGCTTCGCATCGTCGTCTCCCAACCGTTGGTCGGCTCGGTCGCTGCCGTCCGTGGAAAAAATTCCCGCAGCGGCGGCTCGCTGAATCCGGTCGCGCACGTTCTCGCGAACCGGCGCCGCGGGTGGAGGCAATCGGCCGGGTCCCGGCCCCGCGCCAGCGCAGGACCTTTCGTAATGATGCTAGGCGGCTGCAGGCGGCGAAACGACGGAAAAAGTCGTCCGCGCATTGCGGAAAATTCACGTTTCGATGCCGCTCATCGGCTGGCGGCGGGCAGGCGAAGGGCAGCCGCCAACCACCATGCTATAAGCATGAAAGTGACCGGATGCGGCGTCAGGACCCCGGGATGGCGACGATCCCCGATCCCGGGCACGTTTGACGCAAGCGCCGGTCGCGTGCGGACACTTCGGAGAATCGCTCATGCAGGACGTTGCCGTCGAGGCGGTCGGCGACGCGGAAGTCGCCGATCAGCCGGAAGGCACCTCCGCGCCGGTGCCCGAGCTCGCTTTCACCGACGCCGCCAGCGCCACGCGATGGATGAAGGCGTTGCCGCTGTCGAGCGTCGCGCAGGCTTACGACGCGCTGCTCGGCCAGCTGCGCGCATTGACTGCATCGGACATCGGTCCGCGCGACCGCGCGACGATTGCCGAGCTCGCGCGCGAGCCCGTCGTGCATCTGCATGCGGAGCTGGTTCGACGCTATGCGGGCCGGCCGCAACCGCTCGACGAGCGCGAGGCCGACGCCGCCGACCAGGCGGTCGCGCTCTGGCAGGCGCTGTGGATCCAGTACTCGGTGTGCCTGCGGCCGCTGCTCGAAGGCAGCACCGAGCTGAAGGGCGTCAAGGCGAAGCTGCTGCAGCGCGCCCTTTACGTCGGCAAGCAGCTGATCGTCGTGCACGCGCTCGCACGCCGCATTCCGAACGCGGAGCTGTGGCAGGAGCTGCACGCGTACTACCGGCTCGCCGAGATGCTCGATTGCACGACGGCCGGGGTGTCCGACCATCTGATGCCGGACGCAGAGGGACTGTCGTGCTATTCGACGTACAGCCATGCGCTGCTACTTGCGCTCGCCGATCCCTACGCGCTCACGGTGCGCCAGATCGAGCTCACCGACCGCTGGCTCGGCCAGTGGGCGCGCAAGCTCTTTCCGTATGCAAAGCAGCGCGAGAGCGAAGGGCCGATCGTCGTGATCGACCTCGAGGGCAAGCACGGAGCCGTGCTGGCGGCGACCGCGGCCGGAGCGCAGGGCGGCACCGCGCTGCGCTATGGCTATCCGGCCAAGCTGTCGACGAGCGTGCGCGGGCGCATCAAGCGGCTCGCGGGAGGCGCATCGACTGCGGAGCTCGAGCTCGGCGACGATGTTGCCGCCGAAGCGGCGACCGCGCTTCTGACGCACCTCGACATGCATTGGCATCAGGTCTCGGGCAGCGCGAAGCGCAAGCGCTCGAAGGCGGTGGAAATCGCGGCGGGCGGCATCGAATCCGCCTACTTGCGTGTCGGCGGCAAGTCGTTCCGGAAGGTGGACCCGCTCGGTCGCGACACCGATCCGACGAAGTACCTGCAGACTGTCGGCGGGATCTCGGACTTCGATCGTCGCAGGGAGGAAGCGGAGCGCAACTGGCCGTGGGAGAAGTGGTATGGCAGCTGCGAGTGGCGGGATGCGTCGGTCCGCCGCAAGGATCCGGGGGCCTATCACTGGTTCCTCGATCAGCTCGTGGTGATGCGTGAGGAGGGCGAGACGCGGCTTGGCCATGTGACGCGCGTCGCGGTCGAGCCCGACGGGACGATCGCGCTGGCGCTTCGTCTTTGGGCCGGCCGGGCCCATGTTTTCGGCGTCCGTCTCGTGAATCCGAATCACACCGAGGAACCACCGGTCCCTGCGGTAATTCTCGAGGCCACGCCGGAAGAGCCGACGACGCTCGTGATGTCGCCGCGCGCATTCCTTCCAAACCGTGTGATGCGCTGCGACGAGGCCGGGCCGATACGCAAACTCCGGCTGACGCGGATCGTGCAGCGCGGAGGCGACTTCGAGCGGGTGGCGTTCGAGGACGTGGATCCCGATTTCTAGGGCAGGGCCCGGGCTTCAGGGACCAGAAGTCAGGGAGCGCCGGCGTCATGCGGTGGTCTCAGTGATAGCGTAGGCCGTGTGCCGGCGGTCTATCTGTCGACCGCAGCACGCCACGCCGCTCCCTGACCTCTGATCCCTGAAATGCCCAACCGCCTCGCCTGCGCCACCAGCCCATATCTGCGCCAGCACGCCGAAAACCCCGTCGACTGGCGTCCATGGGGTGAGGAAGCGCTCACGCTCGCGAAAACCCAGGACAAGCCGATCCTGTTGTCGATCGGCTATTCGGCCTGTCACTGGTGCCACGTCATGGCGCACGAATCGTTCGAGGACCCGGCGGTTGCCGCGGTAATGAACGAGCGATTCATCAACGTCAAGGTCGACCGTGAGGAGCGGCCCGACCTGGACCAGATCTACCAGACCGCGCATGCGCTGATGACGCGGCGCTCGGGCGGCTGGCCGCTGACCGTCTTCCTGACCCCCGACGGTGCGCCGTATTTCGCGGGCACCTATTTTCCGAAGCACGAACGCTACGGGATGCCGGGCTTTCTCGACATCCTGCCGCGGATCGCCGACGCCTATCACGACCAGGGACCGGCGATCGCCGAGCAGAGCGAACGGCTGTCGCGTGCGCTCGAGACGCTGGAGCCGACGCAGCCGTCCGCCACGTTGCCGGCGAACGCGCCTGCGCGCGACCTCGCGCGCCTCGAGCGCGCATTCGATCCCGTGCACGGCGGCTTTGGTGGGGCACCCAAATTTCCGCACGCGGCCGAACTCGACTTCTGCCTGCGCGAAGCGACGCTTCGCAACGACGACGAAGCGCGCGCGATCGTCCGCACGTCGTTGTCCCGGATGGCGGCCGGCGGCATCTTCGACCAGCTGGGTGGCGGCTTCTGCCGCTACAGCGTCGACGCGCAGTGGTCGATTCCGCACTTCGAGAAAATGCTCTACGACAATGCGGCGCTGCTCGCGCTCTATGCCGATGCGTCGCGCGCCGGGCTCGATGCCGGCTTTCGCGGGACGGCGATGGCGATCGTCGACTGGCTCGTCCGCGAAATGCGCTCGGCCGACGGCGCCTTCCATTCGAGCCTCGACGCCGACAGCGAGGGCGTCGAGGGCAAGTTCTACGTGTGGACGCGCGACGAGGTCCAGGCGGCTCTTCCCGACGACGAATACGCCGTCGCAGCCGCGCGCTACGGCCTCGACGGGCCGCCGAACTTCGAGGACCACGCATGGAATCTGCGTATCGTCGCGTCGATCGACACGATCGCCGCACGGTTGCGCATGGTGCCGTCCGAGGTCGAGACGCGGCTTGCCGCCGCGCGGGCGGCGCTGTTCGCACGGCGTGCGACGCGCGTGCGACCCGGGCTCGACGACAAGATTCTCACCTCGTGGAATGCGCTGATGATCGCCGCGCTTGCGCGCGCTTCGCGGGCGCTCGACGAGCCGGCGCTGGCCGAGCTCGCATTCACCGCACTCGACCGGCTGATCGCCACCGCGTGGCGCGACGGCCGCCTCTACGCGACTCGGCACGGCGACGAAAGCACGTTGCCCGCGTATCTCGACGACTACGCATTCCTGCTCGCCGCGCTGATCGAAGCGATCCAGACGCGCTTTCGCGCGAGCGACTTCGCACTCGCGCGCGCACTGGCCGACGCGCTGCTCGCGCGCTTCGAGGATCGCGAGCGTGGCGGATTCTGGTTCACGGGCCACGACCACGAGCGGCTCTATCACCGGACGAAGCCTGCGCACGACAACGCAACACCGTCGGGCAACGGCATTGCCGCGCAGTCGCTGATCCTCCTTGGGCATCTCGCGAGCGAAGTGCGGTACATCGACGCTGCCGAGCGCGCGGTCAAGCTGTTCGCGCCAGGCATCGTGGAAGGGGGCGGCTCGCAGTCGACGCTCGTCGTTGCGCTCGAACGTCTGCTCGCGCCACCGGCGACGGTGATCCTCGACGGCGACCGCGATCGCACGCGGGCGTGGCAACGCACGCTCGAACGCGCTTATCGGCCCGACGTGCTCGTCGTCGACATCGCGGACAGCGACGCGGCGCCGGCACTGCGCAAGGGAGATGCGCCGACGCACGGTGCGCGGGCGTGGGTTTGCCGCGGCATGCAATGCCTGCCTCCGGTCGATGCGATCGACGACGTGATCGCAACGCTGGCGAGCGGTTGAAAACTCACGAAGCGGGACCTTCGCATCCTGTCGTCCGGTACCATCCGCTTTCCCGATTCAGGACGGAGACACGATGAAAACACCCGCGATGCTCCTTCTCGCCGGCAGCCTGTGCACCGCGCCGCTGGCATTCGCCGATGCGGGCCTCGACCGATTGCAGAAGGACGGCTGCACGGCATGCCATTCGATCGACAAGAAGATCGTCGGGCCGGCGTACAAGGACGTCGCCGAGAAATACCGGAAGGACCCGAGCGCCGAAGCGAAGCTCGTGGAGAAGGTGAAGAAGGGCGGCTCCGGCGTCTGGGGACAGGTGCCCATGCCGCCCAATTCTCCGCAGGTGAGCGACGCCGACATCAAGGCCGACGTCGCCTACATCCTGTCGCTCAAGAAGTAGCGCCACTTGTGCTACGCTTGCCGCGCACGCAGGAGAGAGCGCCGATGATGTCGATGGCGCCGCCGAAGGCGTAATCCCGAAACCGCTCAGGCAAAAGGGCTGCGTGCGAAGGCAGGCGCGATCTGGAGAGCGGTTGCGGCGTTGA
>JAICLP010000135.1 GCA_025925475.1 Burkholderiales bacterium
GAGGATCGTGCAGTGAGCGCTTAGCACGTGTCGATCGCCGTCGCGCGTGCGAGTTCAGAGCCGCGCGCCAACCCGCTGTTGCCGGCACTCTTCGTCGTGCTGTGGAGCACGGGCTTCATTTCCGCGAAGTACGGGTTGCCGTATGCGCCGCCGCTCAAATTCCTGCTCGTGCGCTTCGCGTGCGTCGCGGCGCTGATGACCGGCGTCACGATCGCGACGCGTGCGCCGTGGCCGTCCGGTTGGCGACAAATCGCTCACGTGGCCGTCGCGTCGCTGCTCGTGAACGGGTTGTATCTCGGCGGCGTCTTCGTGTCGATCGCCGGCGGCATGCCGGCGGGCACGAGCGCGATGCTCGTCGGGCTGCAGCCGATCCTCACCGTGTTGCTCGCGCGCGGCTTTCTCGGCGAGCGCATCAGCTCGCGACAGTGGATCGGACTCGTGCTGGGCCTTGCCGGCGTCTACCTGGTCGTGCGGCACAAGATCGCGCTCGACGGCGACCTGGTCACGCTCGCGCCGATCGTCGTCGCGCTCGTCGGCATCAGCGTGGGGACGCTGTATCAGAAGCGCTTCGCCGCGCACGTCGACCTGCGAAGCGGCGCCGTCGTGCAGTTCGCCGCCTGCGTGATCGCGTACGCGCCGCTCGTGGCATGGCTCGAGCCGGCGCCAATCGACTGGACGGCGCAGTTCGCGTTCGCGCTCGGCTGGTCGGTGATCGTGCTGTCCGTCGGCGCGATCAGCCTGCTGTATTGGCTTTTGCGACACGGCGCCGCGGCCGATGTTGCGCGGCTTTTCTATCTCGTGCCGCCGGTGACCGCGCTGATGGCGTTCGCGCTATTTGGCGAGCGGCTCGACGCCTTTGCGCTCGCCGGCATGGTGCTGATCGCGGTTGGTGTCGCGCTCGCGCGACGCAGGCAGACTACCTGAACTTTTCCGGCAGCTCGACGACCTCGTCGGGCGCATCGCGAAGCGGCGTCCCGGAGTCGGCCAGCGCGTCGACGAGCCGGCCGACCGTGGTCTCGTGCGGCAGCGACACGCCGAAATGCAGCGGCGCGCCGCCGCGATAGATCGCCAGCGTCGGAAAGTTCTCGACGTCGACGTCGCCGGCGACTTCCGCGTCGTCCTCGATGTCGAGCCATACGAACGCCGCGTGCGGCCGCGCCTGCGCTATGCGCTCGTACGCCGCACGAAACTGCGTGCACGTATCGCACCACGCCGCGCAAAGCGACACGACGACGAGCCGCGACGGGTCGGCAAACGCATCGCCGATCGTCGCGCGGTCCGCTGTCGAAAGCACGGGCATCAGCGCTCCTTGCCTGTCGGCTTCACGTTGATCATCGGGTCGTCCTGCACGACGAGCGTCCAGGCCAGGCGATCGTGCAGGAACTGACGCTTTCGATCGACGATCGCCCAGCAGTAATTGAGTGCGAGGAAGGCCAGCGCGTTTCGTCCGTGGCCCATCGGTTGCAGCAAGGCGTAACCGCCGAGCGCCATCGCCGGACCGATCCAGCACGCCGCATAACGGACGAGCGCCCGTCGCCATGTGGGCGCGCGGCCTCGATGATCGATCAGGCGTAACCGCCACGTCTTCTGCGGCAGCGTGCGCCTCCCGTTGCTCCAGCACCAGCCGTAGTAGGCACCGAACCCGGCCACCAGCACGCAGAACATCGCCGCACGCGCGGCCGTCGACGGCTGCGTCAGCGTCTGCTTCGTCGGATCGTGCGCGAGGAACGGCAGGAACGCGAAGCCGGCGACGAACGCCATTGCGACGAGCAGCAGCGCCTCGTAGCCAAGCGCGCCGATGCGCCGCCAGAGCGAGGCGAGCGCGGACGGGCTGCAACCCGTCACTGGGCGGGTGCGCGCGGCGCCGGCGGAGGAACGCGTGAGAACGCGCCCGGGGCGCGGGCGGGCGGCCGGGCCGAGAGCTCGCGCCGCTTGTCGGGCGGCAGGCTCTGGTACTCCTGCCATTTCTGGCGCATCGCGTTCTTCTGGTCGGGCGGCAGCGCCTTCAGCGACTTGTAGCGCTCGCGCGCGGCGTTACGCTGGTCGGGCGTCAGCCGCGACCACTCGCGCATCTGGCCCTGGATGCGCCGTTGCTGGTCGGGCGCGAGCCCCGGGTAGCGCTTGGCGAGGCCGAGCCATTTGGCCTTGCGCTGCGCGTCCAGGTTATTCCAGTCGGAGGCGAGCGGGGCGAGGACCTGGCGGTCGTGGTCGGAGAGCTCGTTCCAGGACGGGGACTTGAGCGCAATCTGCGCATGGGCCGCGGAAGCGGCGAGCGCGACGACCGCGAGCGCGCGACTCAGCGCTCGAACCCGTTCCGAAGCCAATTCTGGAATCCCCTGTCCAGATAGGCGTCGATGGGCAGATCCGACGCAAGCAGATGAAGGTCGAGGTCTTCGAATTCGTACACCTGCTGCATCGAGCGCCATTGCTGGTAGCCGAAGCCGGCGACCGCGACGAGCAGCACCACGCCAAGCCAGCGAACTGCGGCGCTGCGAAAGTAGGACGGACCGTCGGAGACGCTTCCGACACCCGCGGCGGCGAGCTCGCCCGTCGCGCTCGACGCCGGGACCAGATTGGCCATGGCGGCTGCGCGGGCCTGCTTCAACCGATACAGCGTTCCGGGACGAATGTCGGCCGCGGCCTGGTCGAGATGGCGCGTGATCTTCCGGGCGAATTCGGCTTCTCGATTGTTCATGACGTCATTCCCTTCGCCTTCAGCATCTCGGCCAGGGCGTGGACGGCACGCGAGCAATGCGTCTTCACGCTGCCTTCCGAGCACCCCATGGCAGCGGCGGTTTCCGCGACGTCCAGTTCTTCCCAGTAACGCAACAGGAACGCCTCGCGTTGACGCGCCGGAAGGCGGGCGATCGCCTGCTCGATGATCCGGATCGTCTCGCGCTGCTCCGCATCCGAGGCGGGGTCCCCGGCATTGGAGTCGGTCTTCGCCTGGAGCGTTTCCAACGGATCGTACTCGTCGTCGTCGTCCTTGTGGCCGAGCGCGGACAGGACGGTCGTCCACGTCGAGCGCACCTTCTGGCGCCGGAAGTGATCGTGGATCGCGTTCTGCAGGATGCGCTGGAACAGCATCGGCAACTCGGCGGCCGGCCGATCCGCGTAATTCTCGGTCAGCTTGAGCATCGCGTCCTGCACGATATCGAGGGCCGAATCCTCGTCGCGGACGGCGTACATCGCCTGCTTGAAGGCGCGTCGCTCGACCTCGGCGAGAAAGCTCGAAATTTCCTGTGGCTTTGCCAGTTCCGGGTTCCTGTGCAGGCGCGGCGATTATAGGCGCAGGGCGCATCGGCATACTCCGTATACCACTACGGACTTGACCGCATTCCCTCTTGCGGGTAGTGTTTCGGGTTCCGGGTCGAAGGGCTCGGAGGCTTCATTGCAGCAAGGGCCGGTGAATCTCCCTCCGCGGCGCCACAAGCGCCAACGAGCCTCCCTGGAGACGGCCCGATTGCCCATTCGCGGCTTTCTACCCGATCGAGCCTTGCGGGCGCGTGCTCCATTCGAGTGCGACCGATGACCACACCGTTCGCTGCAACGGCGCGACGGAACCTACGAGGCATGGACTTATGGAATTGACGGGCGCGGAAATCCTGATCCGCTGTCTTCAGGAAGAAGGCGTCGATTACGTCTTCGGCTACCCCGGCGGGGCGGTCCTCAACATCTACGACGAGCTTTTCAAGCAGACGCGCGTCAAGCACGTGCTGGTGCGTCACGAGCAGGGCGCGGTCCACGCGGCCGACGGCTATTCGCGCTCGTCGCACAAGGTCGGCGTCGCGCTGGTGACGTCCGGGCCCGGCGTGACGAACGCCGTCACCGGCATCGCGACGGCCCACATGGACTCGGTGCCGCTCGTCGTGATCACTGGCCAGGTGCCGACCGCGGCGATCGGCCAGGACGCGTTCCAGGAGTGCGACACCGTCGGCATCACGCGGCCGTGCGTCAAGCACAACTTCCTGGTGAAGAACGTCGCCGACGTGGCGGTCACGATCAAGAAGGCGTTCTATCTCGCCGCCACCGGGCGGCCGGGGCCCGTCGTCGTCGACATCCCGAAGGACGTGACGCAGGCGAAGGCCGAGTTCAGTTACCCGAAGACGATCTCGATGCGCTCGTACAACCCGGTCACCAAGGGCCATGCGGGCCAGATCAAGAAGGCGGTGCAGCTGCTACTCGAAGCGAAGCGGCCGATGGTCTACACGGGCGGCGGCGTCATCCTGAACGACGCGTCCGAGGCGCTGACGCGGCTCGTGCGCCTGCTGGGCTTCCCGTGCACGAACACGCTGATGGGACTCGGCGCTTTCCCCGGCACCGATCCGCAGTTCACCGGCATGCCCGGCATGCACGGGACGTACGAGTCGAACATGGCGATGCAGAACTGCGACGTGCTGTTCGCGGTCGGCACACGCTTCGACGACCGCGTGATCGGCGATCCCGCGCATTTCTATCGCGCCGACCGCAAGATCATTCACATCGACATCGATCCGTCGTCGATCTCGAAGCGCGTCAAGGTCGACGTGCCGATCGTCGGCTACGTCGGCGACGTGCTGAACGAAATGGTGAAGCTCGTCGAGTCGTCCCCGGCACGGCCGGACGGCGCAGCGCTGAAGGCCTGGTGGGCCGAGATCAAGGATTGGCAGCGCAAGGACTGCCTGCGCTACGACCGTGCGAGCAAGCTGATCAAGCCGCAATTCGTGCTCGAGAAGCTCTACGAGCTCACGCGCGGCGATGCGTTCGTCACGTCCGACGTGGGCCAGCACCAGATGTGGGCTGCGCAGTACTACAAGTTCGACAAGCCGCGGCGCTGGATCAACTCGGGGGGCTTGGGCACGATGGGCTTCGGGCTCCCCGCGGCAATGGGCGTGCAGCTCGCCAACCCGGACGCGACGGTCGCGTGCGTCACCGGCGAAGCGTCGATCCAGATGTGCATCCAGGAGCTGTCGACCTGCAAGCAGTATCACCTGCCGATCAAGATCGTGAACCTCAACAACCGCTACATGGGAATGGTTCGGCAGTGGCAGGAATTCTTCTATGGCAACCGCTACGCCGAGTCGTACATGGATGCGCTGCCCGATTTCGTGAAGCTCGCCGAGGCGTACGGCCACGTCGGCATGAAGATCGAGCAGCCGCGCGATGTCGAAGGCGCGCTCCGCGAGGCGCTCGCGCAGAAGGAGCGGCTCGTATTCCTCGACTTCATCACCGACCAGACGGAGAACGTGTTCCCGATGGTGCCGGGCGGGAAGGGGCTGACCGAGATGATCCTGGCCGAGGAATTGTGATATGCGTCACATCCTCTCGATTCTCGTGGAAAACGAGGCGGGCGCGCTGTCGCGGATCTCGGGATTGTTCTCCGCGCGCGGCTACAACATCGAGTCGCTGACCGTTGCGCCGACCGAAGATCCGACGATGTCGCGGATGACGATCGTCACCAGCGGCTCCGACGACGTGATCGAGCAGATCACCAAGCAGCTGAACAAGCTGGTCGAGGTCGTCAAGGTCGTCGACCTGACCGAGGGCAATCACATCGAGCGCGAGCTGATGCTCGTCAAGGTGCGCGCGGCAGGCAAGGATCGCGACGAGATGAAGCGCCTCGCCGACATTTTCCGCGGCCGCATTCTCGACGTCACCGACAAGAGCTACACGATCGAGCTGACCGGGACGGGCTCGAAGCTCGACGCGTTCCTGCAGGCGATCGAGCCGGGCGTGATTCTCGAGACGGTGCGTACCGGCGCGTCGGGGATCGGGCGTGGCGAGCGGATATTGCGAATCTGACAACGAAGGCACTCACCGAGGACAACATGAAGGTTTATTACGAAAAAGACGCCGATCTGTCGCTCATCAAAGGCAAGAAGGTCACGATCGTCGGCTACGGCTCGCAGGGTCATGCGCACGCGCAGAACCTCAACGACTCCGGCGTCAACGTGACGGTCGGCCTGCGCAAGGGCGGCGCTTCCTGGGACAAGGCGAAGGCCGCGGGACTCGAAGTCGCCGAGGTCGGCGATGCGGTGAAGGGCGCCGATGTCGTGATGATGCTGATGCCCGACGAGAACATCGCCGCGGTCTACAAGAGCGACGTCGAGCCGAACATCCGCAAGGGCGCCACGCTCGCGTTCGCGCACGGCTTCAACATCCATTACGGGCAGGTCGTGCCGCGCGCCGATCTCGACGTCGTCATGATCGCGCCGAAGGCCCCGGGGCACACGGTGCGCTCGACGTACGTCGCAGGCGGCGGCGTGCCGATGCTGATCGCGGTGCATCAGGACGCGTCGCAACGGGCGCGCGACGTCGCGTTGTCGTATGCGGCCGCGATCGGCGGCGCGCGTGCCGGCGTCATCGAGACGAACTTCCGCGAGGAGACGGAAACCGATCTGTTCGGCGAGCAGACGGTGCTCTGCGGCGGCCTGGTCGAGCTGATCAAGGCCGGCTACGAGACGCTCGTCGACGCCGGCTACGCGCCCGAAATGGCGTACTTCGAGTGCCTGCACGAGGTGAAGCTGATCGTCGACCTGATCTACGAAGGCGGCATCGCCAACATGAACTACTCGATCTCGAACAACGCCGAGTACGGCGAGTACGCAACGGGCCCGAAGATCATCACCGCCGAAACGAAGCGCGCGATGAAGGATGCGCTCGACCGCATTCAGTCCGGCGAGTACGCGCGCGAATTCATTCTCGAGAACCGCGCCGGCGCACCGACGCTCATGTCGCGGCGACGCATGACGTCGCAGCATTCGATCGAAGTCGTCGGCGAGAAGCTGCGCTCGATGATGCCCTGGATCCGCAAGAACAAGCTCGTCGACCAGACTCGGAACTGAAACGTCGCCCCACGTTCGCTGACACAGGGCGGCCGACCAATTGCCCGGGGCGGCCTTCGCGACTGAAGGGTCCACCGACGGTATACTCCCTCGTTCGTCGTCATCCGAACGAGGGGAGCCATCGATGGCATTACGCGCGCATCAACGCGGCTGGGTCGGCCTCGTGCTGATCCTGCTGGCGCTCGTCATTGTCGCCCTGTCGGCCCGAACGGCGCTCAAGGCGTACGGCCTGTTCGACGATTCCGACAAGCCGCGGCATGCAGCCGCGCCGGGCGCCAACGAGACCGAGCAGGCGGCGACGATCACGCCGCGCAATGCGATCGAGCGCGCGAAGGGCGTGCAGGACATGGTGAAGCAGGGCGCGATCGAGCAGGAAAAGCGCATCGACGACGCGATTCCGAAGTGACCGTATGCACCGCGCGGAATCCGCGCCTCGAGACCGGTCGGCGCTCGCGCTCGTCGTTGCGTTTCGCCGCGCCCCGCGCGTCATGACTCGCTATCCGCATCCGATCATCGCGCGCGAGGGCTGGCCCTTTCTGCTGATCGCCTGCGTCGTCGCGCTCGCGCTGTCGTTCGCCGGCTGGTGGGTGCCTGCGGTAATCGCGTGGATTGCGTTCCTGTTCATCCTGCAGTTCTTTCGCGATCCGCCGCGCGAGGTTCCGACGCAGCCGAACGCGGTGTTGTCGCCCGCTGACGGACGTATCGTGCGGATCGGCAATGTCCGCGATCCCTACCTCGACCGCGACGCGCTTCTGATCAGCGTGTTCATGAACGTCTTCAACGTTCATTCGAACCGCAGCCCGGTCGACGGCGACGTCGCACAGACCTGGTATCACCCGGGCAAGTTCGTCAACGCAGCGCTCGAGAAGGCGTCGGTCGACAACGAACGCAACGCGCTGAAGATCGTCACTTCGGCGGGTGTCGAGGTGACCTGCGTGCAGATCGCCGGCCTGATCGCGCGGCGCATTCTCTGCTATGTGCGTGCCGGCGACCGCCTCGCTCGCGGACAGCGCTACGGTTTCATCCGCTTCGGCTCGCGCGTCGACCTCTACCTGCCCGCGGATGCTATTCCGCGCGCGAGCGTCGGCGACAAGGTGCATGCGACGCAGTCGATCGTCGCCGAGTTGCGCGACCCGTCGCCGCGCTGATCGAACGGCCATGATCCATCACGACGAAGACGACCTGCAAAGCGAGCGGCGGCTGCTCAAGAATCGCGTGCGCCGCCGCGGCATCTACCTGCTGCCGAACCTGTTCACGACCGCCGCGCTCTTCGCGGGGTTCTACGCGATCGTGCAGGCGATGAACGTCAACTTCGACCAGGCGGC
>JAICLP010000250.1 GCA_025925475.1 Burkholderiales bacterium
ACGCTTCGCGTTTGCACACCGGGCGATTACAGGCCGTTCAGCCTGGCAAAGCCGGACGGTTCCTACGAAGGCATCGACGTCGATCTCGTCGACGCGATGGCCAAGTCGCTCGGCGTCAAAGTGCAGTTCGTCAAGGCGCCGTGGGCGAAGCTGATGGATACGTTCGTCGAGCAATGCGATATCGCCGTCGGCGGCATCTCGGTGACGCTCGACCGGCAGAAGCGCGCGTTCTTCACCGAGCCGTACATGGTCAACGGGAAGGCGCCGATCACGAAATGCGCGAACGTCGCGAAGTTCCAGACGGTCGTCGACATCGACAGGCCGGGCGTCACCGTCATCGAGAATCCCGGCGGCAGCAACGAGCGCTTCGCGCGCGCGAACTTCAAGCAGGCGAAGATCGTCATCTTCGATGACAACACGAAGATCTTCGACGAGATCCTGCAAGGGAAGGCCGACGTGATGATCTCCGAGTCGGTCGAGACGAAGGTGCAGCAGAAGCTGCACCCGGGGCTTTGCGCGGTGAATCCGGACAAGCCGCTGCAGTACGGCGAGATGGCGTACCTGCTGCCGCGCGGCGACGCCGTGTTCAAGGCCTGGGTCGATCAATGGTTCCACCTGGCCAAGGCGACCGGCGACTACGACCGCATGGTCGCGGCATGGATCAAGTGAGAACCGCGAGGATGGACGGAAAGACCTCGGGTTGCTGAACAGTCAAGCCGGGAGCGTGGCGAGCCAGCCGGCGAGCGCGCCGGCGACGCTCTGCCATCCGGGTTCCAGCATCAGCATGTGCGCAAGGCCGGGCAGCATCGTCGCTTCGACCTTGTGATGGCGCGCCGTCGCCCTCACGTCTTCCGGCGTACAGATGCGGTCGCCTTCGGCGCCGAGCACGAAGAGCGGACGGTGGTTACGCGTTGGCAGTGCCCAATGGAGCCGTAGCGAGAGGTCGAAAAGCGCGCGCGGCGACTCGGCATTGAAGTGACGCACGGCCTGCGCGAGCAGCGCCGGCGAGACGTCGCCGCTGAAGTAAAAGGGGCGCAGCGTCTTCAGCACGCTCGCCGAAAGCCGCGACGGATCGCTGTTGCCCATCTGCATCGCATAATCGGGATGCGATGCGGCAAGCCGTGTCGCGATCGCCAGCAGCCCGGCCGGCGGCAGCGGGGCGAGCAGGGCAGCGCCGCGCACCGGCCGCTTGGCGACGATCCGCTCGACGATCGCCGCGCCCATTGAATGACCGATGAGAACCGGCGGTGCGGACAGCGTGCCGGCGACGTGCTCGACGTCGGCCTCGTAGTCGTCGAGCCCGGCGAGGAACAGCGAATCGCGGCCGCCACTCGCGCCGTGGCCGCGCAGGCTCAGTGCGTAAGCGGGATGGCCCTGCTGTGCAAACCACGGGAGAAAATACGGCTCGAAGAACCATGCATCGCAATAGCCGCCGTGGACGAACAGCAGCGGCGGCTTCCGCGACGGCGTCGCGGGCAACTTCTTGCGGACTTCGATGAGTGCCTCGGGCGGCAGCATGTGCGATTGCGAGCGATGATGTTTCAGGAGTCGAAAAAGGCCGGCATTGTGCCAGAGGCGTTGCCTGCGTCCCCGACGTACGACGCCGGATGCAGGCGTTGCGTTCGCCTGGCGACGTTTCTCGACGACGTGCGCGTCGCCTATCCGGCGTATCGTTGTTTGCCGGTCCCGCCGTACGGCGATCCCGCTGCGCGTCTCGTGATCGTCGGGCTGGCGCCCGGATTGCACGGCGCGAATGCAACGGGCCGTCCGTTTACCGGCGACTACGCGGGCATCCTGCTCTACGAGACGCTGCATGCGTACGGCTACGCGTCGTCGCCGCTGTCGCGCACCGCCGACGATCCGCTGACGCTCGGCGATTGCCGGATCACGAATGCTGTCAAATGCCTGCCGCCCGGGAACAAGCCGCTGCCCGGCGAGATGCGCAACTGCAACGATTACCTGACGGCGGATTTGTCGCTATTGCGTGAAGGCGGCGCCGTGCTTGCGCTCGGTCGCATCGCGCATGACGCCGCACTGCTGGCGCTCGGGCTGCGCCGCAATCATTTCGCGTTCGCGCATGCGGCACGTCACGCGTTGTCGCACGGCCGCGCTCTGTTCGACAGCTATCATTGCAGCCGCTACAACACGAACACCGGCCGCCTGACGGCGGCAATGTTTCGCGACGTGTTCGACGCGATTGCCGACCATCTCGGACGCCCGCGCGCATGACGAAGGTATCCCGTATCAATCGCCATGTCGTCGACGCCGAAGCGAGGGCGGCCGAGTTCGACGCGCGCGAACTGATCGCGTCGTTGCCGCATCTGCCCGGTGTGTACCGGATGTTCGATGCAGCGGGCGGTGCGCTGTACGTCGGCAAGGCGCGCGATCTGAAGAAGCGCGTCGCGAGCTATTTCCAGAAGAGCGGGCATGAGCCGCGGATCGCCGCGATGATCGGGCAGGTGGCGCGCGTGGAGACGACCGCGGTGCGCTCGGAGGGCGAGGCGCTCCTGCTCGAGAACAATCTCATCAAGGCACTCGAGCCGCGCTACAACATCCTTTATCGCGACGACAAGAGCTATCCGTACATCTGCCTGTCGGGCGACACGTATCCGCAGCTTCGCTTTCATCGCGGCACGCTGGATCGCAAGCACCGCTATTTCGGACCCTTTCCGAGCGCGGGCGCGGTGCGCGAGGGCATTGCGCTCCTGCAGAAGGTATTTCAGCTTCGCACCTGCGAGAACACGGTGTTCGCGAACCGGTCGCGGCCGTGCATGCTGCATCAGATCGAGCGTTGCACGGCGCCGTGCGTCGGGCTGATCAGCGAGGCCGATTATGCGCAGGACGTCGAGTCGGCACTCCTGTTCCTGCAGGGGAAGACCGACGAAGTGCTGGCGCAACTCAAGCTCCAGATGGACGAGGCGTCCGCAGGGCTCGAGTTCGAGCGCGCGGCGCGCGTGCGCGACAAGATCGCGCGCCTGTCGGTTTTGCAGTCGAAGCAGTTCGTCGAGAGCGCGACAGCCACCGACATCGATGTCGTCGTCGCCGTGCACGAGCAGAACGTGTTTGCGCTGAATGTCGTGATGATTCGCGGCGGACGGCACGTCGGCGATCGCACGTTCTTTCCGCGGCATGCCGAGTCGGGCGCGATCACCGACGTGGTGACCGCGTTTCTGACGCAGCACTATGTCGAACGGCCGGTACCGCGGACGATCGTCGCGCCGCAGGCGGAGGAGGTCGATGCGCTCGCCGAGGTATTGAGCGAGCAATCGCAGCGCAAGGTCGAGATCGTCACCCATCCGGGCGGCGAGCGGCGCGTATGGGTCACGATGGCGACGCAAAACGCGACACTCGCGATCCGCCAGCGGCTCGCGCAGAAGGCGACGCAGGAGGATCGGCTCGCGGCATTGCAGGAAGCGCTGCATCTGCCGCCGACGGTGCAACGGATCGAGTGCTTCGACGTGTCGCACACGATGGGCGAGGCCGCCGTCGCGTCGTGCGTGATCTTCGACAAGCTCGCCATGCAGACGTCCGAGTACCGCCGCTTCAACGTGACGCCGGCGCAGGCGGGCGACGATTACGCGGCGATGCGCGAGGCGCTCACGCGGCGCTGCGCGCGCATCGTCGCCGGAGAATATTCTGCGCCCGATCTTCTGGTCATCGACGGCGGACGCGGGCAGGTGAGCGTCGCGTCGGACGTGCTCGCGGAGCAGGGGTTGCATCAGACGGCGCTGATCGGCATCGCGAAAGGGCCGGAGCGCAAGCCGGGTCTCGAGGACATCGTGCTTCCGGGACGCGAAGCGGTGCTGAACCTGCCGCCGGATCATCCGGGGTTGCATCTCTTGCAGCAGATCCGCGACGAGGCGCATCGCTTCGCGATCCAGGGTCATCGCGCGCGACGCGCGAAGGCGCGCAACACGTCGACGCTGCAGGAAATCAGCGGCATCGGCGCAAAGCGCCGCCAGGCGCTGCTCGCGCATTTCGGCGGCCTGAAGGGCATGCAATCGGCGAGCGTCGAGGATCTCGCGCGGGTGCCCGGCATCTCGCATGCGCTCGCGGAGCGGATTTACTCCGAACTGCACTGATGTGCCGTCATGTCGATCGCCCCGGCTGCACTCGCGTCGCGGGCGTAAAATCGCGGTTGTCCTTCGATCGGAAATGATTCCGAATATTCCCACCGCGTTGACGTGGCTGCGGATCGTCCTGATCCCGGTCTTCGTCGGCATTTACTACGTGCCGCAGGAATGGCTGACGCAGACGATGGCCAACTGGATCGGCATGAGCGTGTTCGCGCTCGCCGCGATTACCGACTGGCTCGACGGCTACCTCGCGCGGCGCCTTGGAGCGACGAGTGCGTTCGGCGCATTCCTCGATCCGGTCGCAGACAAGCTGATGGTCGCGGCGGCGCTGATCCTGCTCGTCGAGCTTGGCCGTGCCGAGGCCTATCTCGCGATCATCATCATCGGCCGCGAAATCGCGATCTCGGCACTGCGCGAGTGGATGGCGCAGCTCGGCCGGTCGCGCAAGACGGCGGTTGCATTCATCGGCAAGGTCAAGACGGTCGCGCAGATGACGGCGATCATCGCGCTGCTGTTGTGGGAGAACGTGATCCCCGGCGTATCGACACAGCTCCTCGGCACGCTCGCGTTGTACGTAGCCGCGATCCTGACGCTATGGTCGATGTTCCACTACCTGCGGCGCGCAGCACCGCATTTTCGCGCCGAGCCGGCGGCGCGCGAGCAGGAATCGCGTCCACGGCAAAAGCCGGAGCCGGCGGTGCGGCCGGCGCGGCCACCCGTGCATTAGGGCCGTCGCGAAGGCGGAAATCGCCACATCGGCGTGCTAAAATTCGCCCCGCGTCGCAAGAAAGACAACAAGCGCGGCGCCCCTCCCAGTTCCCCGATAGCTCAGTCGGTAGAGCGACGGACTGTTAATCCGCAGGTCCCAGGTTCGAGCCCTGGTCGGGGAGCCAGTTCAATTCAACGAGTTGCCGTCGCCTCGTTGTCTTAATCGCCAATGCCGTTTGGTCTATCGTAGACCAAGCCA
>JAICLP010000361.1 GCA_025925475.1 Burkholderiales bacterium
ACGACGCCGACTCTGCGACTGCACGCTGCTGCGTTTCATTTACGTCCTCCTGTGATTGGGCTTGCCGCCCGTCGATTTCGACGCCGCCGTTTGATCGACGCCGCGCTGGAATTCACGCGTCACGCGCGAAAGATGCCGATGCATCGCCGCGCGCGCGCGTTCGGGATTCTTCGCCTCCACCGCATCGGCGATCGCGGCATGATCGCGGATTGTCCGCTCGGCGAGATCGTTCGTGTGGAAATGGCGCTGGAGCCGGCCCCACAGCTCGGCGCGCTGGTTCCACAAGCCTTCGACAACGAGCTCGAGCGAGCCGTTGCCGGTCGCCTTCGCCAGCAAAAGGTGGAAGTCGCGGTCCTCGGACTCGCGCGCCGCGAAATCGTCGACATCCCGCTCGAGTCGCTTGACGCTCCGCTGCAAAGCTTCGACCTGGTGCGGTCGTGCGTTTCGCGCGGCCAGTGCGGCAATTTCGCCTTCGAGAAGTTTGCGCGCAGCCAGCAGCTCGAATGGTCCCGGCCCTGCGTCGCCGCGTGGGCGCGCGCCCGCTTCCTCCTGGGTCACGAAGATGCCGGTGCCGACGCGCACCTCGACGAGCCCGCTCATCTCGAGCGAGATGATCGCCTCGCGCACCGAGGCGCGGCTCACGCCGAACGACGCGGCGAGCTCGCGCTCGGCAGGAAGCCGCGTGCCGGCGGGAAACTCGCCGTTCGCGATCAGCTGCGCGAGCTGATCGGCGATCTGGCGGTACAAACGCTTCGGCTCGACGAGCTGCAGGGGCAACGCGCTTGGCTCCGCAACGAATGACGGCGCGCGAAGGCTCGCGCACCAGGGGACTTGCTCTCGACCGATGGTAGCCTCGACGTTATACTGTGGTCAAGTGGCCCAGCCACCGGACCATCACCGTTCCGAAGCGCCCTCCTCCGATGCCTGCCCCTCGCCATCGCGCCGCGATCGTCGGACTCGGCATGGCCGTCACGCCGCACGCCCGAAGCCTGCAGGATCTCGCCGGACGCGTCCAGGTCGCCGCGGCGTTCAGCCCGACGAAAGCTCGCCGCGATGCATTCGGCGCGCAGTTCGATTTTCCGCTCACCGATGATCTCGACTCGATCGTCGACGACCGATCGATCGACTGCGCGCTGATCCTGACACCGCCGCGCACCCATCTTCCGCTCGTCGAGCGCTTCGCCGCCGCCGGCAAGCACGTGCTGCTCGAAAAGCCGCTCGACGTCGATACCGGGCGCGCCGAAGCGGTCGTAGCTGCCTGCGAACGCAACGGCGTCACGCTCGGCGTTGTCCTGCAGCATCGATTCAGACCCGGTGCCCGCGCGCTCGCCCAGTGCATCGCGGATCGGCGTCTCGGCGACATCGTCGCCGCGTCGGTCGCCGTCCCGTGGTGGCGCCCGCAGTCGTACTATGACGAGCCAGGCCGCGGCACGCTGGCCCGTGACGGAGGCGGCGTCCTGCTCACGCAGGCGATCCACACGCTCGACCTGTTCCTGTCGATGACGCCGCGCCTTGCCGAAGTCGCTGGTTACGTGACCACGAGCGCGATACACCGGATGGAAACGGAAGACCTCGCATGCGCCGCCCTTCGCTTCGCAAACGGCGCACTCGGCACGCTGAACGCGACGACCGCGAGTCATCCCGGCTTTCCCGAACGCATCGAGATCATCGGCACCCGCGGCACGGCAACGCTCCGCGGCGGCAGTCTCGACATGCATTTTCAAGATGGCGCGCGCGAAGCTGTCGGTGACAGTGCAATGTCGGGCGGCGGCGCAGATCCGATGGCGTTCGCGCACGATGCGCATCGCGCGGTGCTCGTGGAATTCCTCGATGCGCTCGATGCCCAGCGTCACCCGATCAACCACGGCCGCAGCGCGCTCGCCGCGCACGACCTGATCGACGCGGTGCTCGCATCGTCGCAGGCCCGCAAACCCATTCCCGTTCGACCCCGTCCGCTCTCATGAAGATCACCGCCGCCCGCGTCATCGTCACCTGCCCCGGCCGCAATTTCGTGACGCTCAAGATCGAAACCGACGAAGGCGTCCACGGCATCGGCGATGCGACGCTCAATGGCCGCGAGCTCGCCGTCGCCGCCTACCTGACCGACCACGTCGTTCCCACGCTGATCGGCCGCGACCCGGCGCGCATCGAGGATACGTGGCAATACCTGTATCGCGGCGCGTATTGGCGGCGCGGGCCGGTGACGATGAGCGCGATCGCCGCCGTCGACACGGCGCTGTGGGACATCAAGGGCAAGGTCGCGAACCTGCCGATCTACGAGCTCCTCGGCGGCGCGAGCCGCGACGGCGTGATGGTGTACGGGCACGCGAACGGCAACGACATCGCCGAAACCGTCGACGAAGTGGGCCGCTACATCGACATGGGTTACAAGGCGATCCGCGCGCAGTGCGGCATCCCCGGGCTTTCATCGACGTACGGCGTTGCGAAGGACAAGCTGTACTACGAGCCGGCCGATGCGGCGATACCGAGCGAGAACGTCTGGTCGACGACGAAATACCTCGATCACGTGCCGAAGCTCTTCGACGCGCTGCGCGCGCGCTTCGGCTTCGGGCCTCATCTGCTGCACGACGTGCATCACCGGCTGACGCCGATCGAAGCCGGGCGACTCGGCCGCGCGCTCGAGCCGTACCGGCTGTTCTGGATGGAAGATCCGACGCCCGCCGAGAACCAGGAAGCGTTCCGGTTGATCCGGCAGCACACGGTGACGCCGATCGCCGTCGGCGAAGTCTTCAACACGATCCACGATTGCCAGGCGCTGATCGCCGAGCAATTGATCGACTACATCCGCACGACGGTCGTCCACGCGGGCGGCATCACGCATCTTCGCCGCATCGCGCATCTTGGCGAGCTCTATCAGGTGCGAACCGGCTGTCATGGCGCGACCGATCTGTCGCCGGTGTGCATGGGCGCCGCGCTCAACTTCGACACGTGGGTGCCGAACTTCGGCGTGCAGGAGTACATGCGGCACACGCC
>JAICLP010000287.1 GCA_025925475.1 Burkholderiales bacterium
CATCCGTCGTACGTGATGAGCTCGTCGTTCGCGAACCAGGTGATGGCGCAGATCGAGCTGTGGACCGACGCGAAGGAAGGCGGCGGACGCTATCCGGTCGGCGTCTACGTGCTGCCGAAGCATCTCGACGAGAAGGTCGCGCGGCTGCAGCTGTCGAAGCTCGGCGCGACGCTCACGCAGCTTTCCGACAAGCAGGCGCGCTACATCGGCGTCGATGCGGCGGGGCCGTACAAGTCCGACAGTTATCGGTATTGAGAGCGCCCCGCACCCGCCGCCGCTCGCGCGACGGCTCCTCTCCCGGAGGGGAGAGGGTTGGGGATAAGGGGAATCGGAGCATCCATGCGCATCGCGGTTTTCGGTACCGGAGGCGTCGGCGGCTATTTCGGCGCGAAGCTCGCGGCCGCGGGCAACGACGTCGCGTTCATTGCGCGCGGCGCTCATCTCGCGGCGATGCGTCGCGATGGATTGCGCATCGAAAGCGGGGGCGGCGACATCATCGTGCGCGGTGTCGTCGCGACGGACGATCCGTCGTCGCTTGCGCCGGTCGACGTCGTGATGCTCTGCGTCAAGCTGTGGGATGTCGAACAGGCAGCCGCGCAGGCTGCGCCGCTGCTCGGCCGCCATGGCGTCGTCGTCGCCTTCCAGAACGGCATCGACAGCCCGGAGATACTCTCGCGCGTGGTCGGCGATGCGCACGTGTTGGGTGGTGTCGCTTACATTGCGGCAGCAATCGGCGCGCCCGGCGTCATCGTGCATACCGGGTCGATGGCGAAGCTGCGGGTCGGCGCATTCGATTCCGGTCCCGCGTCGCGAGGAGATGAAGAACGACTGCGCGAGCGCGCAGGCGATTTCGTCCGCGCCTGCACGTCGGCAGGCATCGACGCCGAGGTGGCCCCCGACATTCGCCGCGCGATCTGGGAAAAGTTCGTCTTCCTGACCGCGCTGTCGGGCGTCACCGCGCTGTCGCGGCAGCCGGTCGGCGCAGTGCGCAGCGATCCCGATCTTCGCGCTGCGTTCGCGGCAGCGATGAAGGAAACCGTCGCGCTCGCGCGTGCGCGAAACGTCGCGCTGCCCGACGATTTCCTGCCAAAGCAGATGCGCGCGATCGACGGGCTTCCCGTGGAGATGCGCTCGTCGATGCAGAACGACCTGCTTGCCGGCCGCCGGCTCGAAGCGCCGTGGCTTTGCGGCCGCGTCGCCGAACTGTCGTTCGCCGCAGGCATTGCGGCGCCCGTGAACGCGACGATCTACGCCGGTTTGAAGCCGTTCGTGAACGGCGCTCCGCGCTGACGATTCCGCGATGCTGCGCCTGCTCACGACCTGGCTGCTGAACGCGCTTGCGCTGCTCGTGCTGCCGTACGTCATCCCGTCGGTGCAGGTGGAGAGCTTTCGCAGCGCGCTCTTCGCCGCGCTCGTGCTCGGCTTCATCAATACGCTGATCCGGCCGCTCCTCGTGATCCTGACGCTGCCCGTGACGCTGCTCACGCTCGGGCTCTTCATCTTCGTGATCAACGGACTGCTGTTCTGGTTCGTCGGCTCGTTCGTGCGCGGTTTCGTCGTCGGCGGTTTCTGGAGCGGCGTTTTCGGCGCGATCGTCTACAGCATCGTCTCGTGGCTCCTCGCATCGCTCGTGCTCGGGCGACGGACCGAACGATCATGAGCAGCGGCAACGCGGCGTACAGCGTCGAATTCTTTCCGCCGAAGACGGCCGATGGAATCGAGAAGCTCCGCGCGACGCGGCGCGAGCTCGCGAAGCTTCGTCCCGCGTTCTGCTCGGTCACCTTCGGCGCCGGCGGCTCGACGCGCGAAGGAACGCTCGCGACCGTGCTCGAGATTCGCGGCGAGGGGATGGAGGGCGTGCCGCATCTGTCGTGCATCGGATCGACCCGTGACGGCATCCGCGACGTGCTCGATCAGTATCGCCGTCACGGCATCCGGCATCTCGTCGCGCTGCGCGGCGACATGCCGTCCGGGATGGCCGACGCCGGCGATTTCCGCTATGCGAACGAGCTCGTCCGCTTCATCCGCGACGAGACCGGCGACTGGTTCCACATCGACGTCGCCGCCTACCCCGAATATCACCCGCAGGCGCGCAATCCCGACGACGACGTCGCGAGCTTCCAGCGCAAGATCGATGCGGGCGCCAACTCGGCGATCACGCAGTACTTCTTCAACCCCGATGCGTACTGGCATTTCGTCGATGCGTGCGCGCGCCGTGGCCTCGACGTGCCGATCGTGCCCGGCATCATGCCGATCGGAAGCTTCACCAAGCTCGCGCGTTTTTCGGATGCGTGCGGTGCCGAGATTCCGCGCTGGATCAGGCGCCGCCTCGAAAGCCTCGGCGACGATGCCGCGTCGATCCGCGCGTTCGGCCTCGACGTCGTGACGCGGATGTGCGCGTCGCTGATCGAGCGCGGCGCGCCGGGCCTGCACTTCTACACGCTCAACCAGGCGCCGCTGACGATTGCGATCTGGCGTGCGCTCGGGTTGCAACCGAAGTAGGGTCGAGACGACTTTCGAGAGAAAAGGGGCCAGGGTCGATTTCCGCGAGAACCGGCTGCGCGCCGCCGCACGCGAAAATCGACCCTGGCCCCTTTTCTTTTTCTCTGACCCTACTTTGTCCACGCGACGAGCTCGATCAGCGTGTGCTGCGCGCGGATCGCGCCGGTGCCGTCGAACTCCTCGCCCTTTTCGTAGTACTGCGCTTCCTTCTCCTCGCGCACCGGCGCGCCGACCGCGGGCGCGTACCAGATCAGGTAGTTGCACGTCGTCGGATAGCGCCAGAACTCCTCGTCGTCGAGTCGCATCAGCACGCGCATGCGGATCGCTTCGAATACGCCTGCCGGCGTCGACACCTTCTCCCATCCGCCGACGCGCACGTAGCGGTTGATCTGTCCCTGCTTGTTCGTCGTCTCGTTGAAATTGTCGACCCACTGGTTCCACGTCTCGCCGCTCGCGAGCGGGAAGCGGAAGCGATCGAGCGGCGTCGCGAAGCGGCGCGTTTCGATGTCCATCAGTGCGCCCTGCCTCACCACACCGGGCGCGGCGAGGATTTCCTCGCGCGTTCCGTGCACGCGGTCGCCGTCGAGCGTCACGCGCACGGTGATGCCGTCGGCGGCGACGCGCGTCACCTCGTGCGTCTCCTGCCACACCAGCGGCGAGCGGAAGCCTTCGCTGCCACGATAGGTCCAGCGCTGGCCGACGCTGAACTTGGGCGCGATGGCGACCGGGCCGGAGAGATCGCCGCGCTGATCGAGCTGTGCGCAGCCGGCGAGCACCGTGGCGAGGACGAGCAGCGAGGCGCGTACGAGAGCGTGTGGCGACATGGATATCGGTCAACGCAGGAGTGGATAGGACGTGAACAATGGCGCAAGCGCGCGTCTTCCACGCCCTGCTTCGATTGGCAGCGGCGCCGCCCCGCGGTTCCGTCCCGGGGTCAGACGGGCATGTCGGTGATCGCGCCGCGGCTCGCGGTCGATACGAGGCGCGTGTACTTGGCGAGCAGGCCTCGCGTATAGCGCGGCGGCGGCGCTTGCCAGCGTGCGCGCCGCGCGGCGAGCGTCGCTTCGTCGACGTTCAACTCGATCAGCAGCCGGTTCGCGTCGATCGTGATCGAATCGCCTTCGCAGACGAGTGCGATCGTGCCGCCGACGTACGCCTCCGGCGCGACGTGACCGACGACCATTCCCCAGGTGCCGCCCGAGAAGCGCCCGTCGGTGATGAGGCCGACCGATTCGCCGAGGCCCTGTCCGATCAGCGCCGACGTCGGCGCGAGCATCTCCTGCATGCCCGGGCCGCCCTTCGGACCCTCGTAACGAATCACGATCACGTCGCCCGGCCGGATCTTCCGCGCGAGGATCGCCTCCATGCATTCGGGCTCCGAATCGAATACGCGCGCCGGGCCGGTGATCGCCGGATTCTTGAGACCCGTGATCTTCGCGACGCAGCCTTCCGGGGCGAGATTGCCGTGCAGGATCGCGAGGTGGCCGTGCGGATACATCGGCTTGTCGAGCGGCCGGATCACGTCCTGGTCGGCGCGCGGCTGCGGCGAGACATCGGCGAGCTCCTCGCCGATCGAACGACCGGTGATCGTCATGCACTCGCCGTGCAACAGTCCCGCGTCGAGCAGCATCCGCAGCACCTGCGGCACGCCGCCCGCCGCGTTGAAGTCGACGGCGACGTAGCGTCCGGACGGCTTCAAATCGCACAGCACCGGCACGCGCTTGCGGATGCGCTCAAAGTCGTCGATCGTCCATTCGACCTGCGCGGCCGCCGC
>JAICLP010000313.1 GCA_025925475.1 Burkholderiales bacterium
CCGGTCGTGACCGGCTGGATCGTGCCGCCGGTGACCCTGTCGACGTAGGGCGCGCGGGCCGCGACCGAGCGCAGATCGAAGAGCGCAAAGCCGAAGGGCGGGTGCATGAAGCTCGTCTGCATGTTCACGCCGAGCAGCACGCCGAGCCAGATCAGGTCGATTCCGATCTTGTCCGCCGCGGGCCCGATCAGCGGAATGATGATGAACGACAGCTCGAAGAAGTCGAGGAAGAACGCGAGGAAGAAGATCAGCAGGTTGACGACGACGAGGAAGCCGACCTGGCCGCCCGGCAGGCTCGTGAGCAGGTGCTCGACCCAGATGTGGCCGCTCACGCCATAGAACGTGAGGCTGAACACGCGCGCGCCGAGCAGGATGAACACGACGAACGTCGACAGCTTCGCCGTCGTGTCCATCGCCTGCTTGAGCAGGCTCCATGACAGGCGCCGCCGCGCCAGCGCCATCGCGAGCGCGCCTGACGCACCCATCGCGCCGCCTTCGGTCGGCGTCGCGACGCCGAGGAAGATCGTGCCGAGCACGAGGAAGATCAGCGCGAGCGGCGGGATCAGCACGAAGACGACGCGCTCGGCAATCTTCGACAGCAGGCCGAACCTGAATAGCCGGTTGAGCACCGCTGCGAAGAAGGCGACGCCGGTGCCGACGCTCGTCGCGATCACGAGCGTCTCGTCGAGCGCGCGATCGGCCATGCGCAGCTTCGCATAGACCACGGCGGCGATCGTCGCGATCACGACGAGCACGAGCAGCGAGATGACGCCGCTGCGGCCGGTCGGCTCGCGCATCGTGCGCGCCTCGAGGGGCAGCGCAGGCGCCCAATGCGGGCGCACGATAGTCGTGCCGAGCACGTACAGCGCGTAGATGCCGGCCAGCACGAGCCCCGGGATGAACGCGCCGGCGTACATGTCGCCCACCGAGCGGCCGAGCTGGTCGGCCATGATGATCAGCACGAGCGACGGCGGAATGATCTGCGCGAGCGTGCCGGATGCGGCGATGACGCCGCTCGCGAGCCGGCGGTCGTAGCCGTAGCGCAGCATGATCGGCAGCGAGATGAGCCCCATCGAGATCACGCTGGCCGCGACGACGCCGGTGGTCGCCGCGAGCAGGGCGCCGACGAAGACAACCGCATACGCGAGCCCGCCGCGCAGTGGCCCGAAGAGCTGGCCGATCGTGTCGAGCAGGTCTTCCGCCATGCCGGAGCGCTCGAGGATCAGGCCCATGAACGTGAAGAACGGCACGGCAAGCAGCGTGTCGTTCGACATCACGCCGAACACCCGCTCGGGCAATGCCTGCAGCAGCGACGGCGCGAGCAAGCCGAGATGAATGCCGAGGAATGCGAAGCCGATGCCGACCGCGCCGAGCGAGAATGCGACCGGGAAGCCGATCAGCAGCGTGACGATCAGGCCGCAGAACATCAGCGGCGCGATGTTGGCGATGAGCCAGGCGGTCATCGTGCCCCCACGCTTGTCGCTGGCGCGACTGCGCTGCCCCCCGAGGGGGCGCAATTCGCGTCTTGGGACGGCCCGGCGCCGCTCATGGTCGATTGTCCGTGGCGCCCGGCTCGAGTCCCGGCGACGCGCCGCCGTGCTGGCGCGCGATCTCCTGTGCGAGCTCCTCCTCGGCCGACTTCTCGTGGCGCTTCTCGAGCGGATCGGGGGCAAGTCCGCGCAGGAACGCGACGCGCTTGATGAACTCGGAAATCGCCTGGATGATCAGCAGCGCGAAGCCCACCGGGATCATCAGGCGCGCGGGCCAGATGATCAGGCCGCCCGCATTGGTCGACACTTCATGCCGCTGCAGCGAATCGACGAACAGCGGCCACGACAGCCACATGATGATGAGCGACATCGGCATCAGGAACAGCAGGATGCCGAGCACGTCGATCCAGTTCTGCGCGCGCGGCGAGAGCCGTCCCTGGATGATGTCGATGCGCACGTGCTCGTTGCGAAGCAGCGTGTAGCCGGCGCCGAACAGGAAGATCACCGAGAACAGGTACCACTGGACTTCGAGGTACGCATTCGAGCTGTAGTCGAACGCCTTGCGCACGACGGCGTTCGCCGCGCTGATCAGCACGACGACCAATACGAGCCAGTAGACAAGGCGGCCGACGCGCTCGGTGAAGGCGTCGATTGCGCGCGACAGCGCGAGCAGGACGTTCACGGCTTCTCCCTCGTGGCGCGTGCGGTCGCGCCGATCGTTGCCACGGCCGGCAAGGCCGTGTCCGACACGGGGCGGGCGGCAGCCCGGCGTCGGACGGCGAATTATAGGCGATGCTAGAATTAATGTTTTGTCGCTTGTCCCCTTCATGTTCAGCCGTTCGGTCACGCTGGCGCAGTCGGATCCCGAGCTCTGGCAGGCGATCGCGGCCGAGAACCGTCGCCAGGAAGAGCACGTCGAGCTGATCGCGTCGGAGAACTACGCGAGCCCGGCGGTGATGGCGGCGCAGGGCACGCAACTCACCAACAAGTACGCGGAAGGTTATCCGGGCAAGCGCTATTACGGCGGCTGCGAGAACGTCGACGTCGTCGAGCAACTCGCGATAGACCGCGTGCGCAAGCTCTTCCACGCCGAGGCCGCGAACGTGCAGCCGCACTCGGGCGCGCAGGCGAACCAGGCGGTGTTCTTCGCAGCGCTCACGCCCGGCGACACGATTCTCGGCATGAGCCTGCCGCACGGCGGCCACCTGACGCACGGCTCCCCAGTGAATTTCTCGGGCAAGTGGTTCAAGGTCGTCGCGTACGGTCTCGATGCCGAGACCGAGCTCATCGACTACGCGCAGGCCGAGCGCCTGGCGCGCGAGCACAAGCCGAAGCTCGTGATCGCCGGCGCATCGGCCTATTCGCGGGTGATCGAGTGGAAGCGATTTCGCGCGATCGCGGACGAAGTCGGTGCGAAGCTGATGGTCGACATGGCGCACTACGCCGGGCTGATCGCCGCCGGCCTGTATCCGAGCCCCGTCGGCATCGCCGATTACGTGACGAGCACGACGCACAAGACGCTGCGGGGCCCTCGCGGCGGCTTCATCCTGATGAAGGAAGCGCAGGCGAAGGCGATCAACTCGGCGGTGTTTCCCGGGCTGCAGGGTGGCCCGCTGATGCACGTGATCGCCGCGAAGGCCGCGGCATTCGGCGAGGCGATGACGCGCGAGTTCGAGGTGTACCAGGAGCGCGTGCTCGAGAACGCGCGCGTGCTCGCGAAGGTGCTGCAGGAGCGCGGGCTGCGCATCGTCTCGGGTGGCACCGATTGCCACATGTTCCTCGTCGATCTTCGCGCGAAGCAGATCACCGGCAAGGATGCCGAGGCGGCGCTCGCCCGGGCGCACATTACCGTCAACAAGAACGCGATCCCGAACGATCCGGAAAAGCCGTTCGTGACGTCGGGCATCCGCATCGGCAGCCCGGCGGTGACAACGCGCGGCTTCGGCGAAATCGAATGCGAGGAGCTCGCGCACCTGATCGCCGACGTGCTCGACGCGCCCGCCGACGAGGCGGTGCTGACGCGCACGCGCAACAGTGTCGCGTCGCTCACGCGCAGGTTCCCGGTCTACCGGGCATGAAATGTCCCTTCTGCGGTAGCGACGACACACAGGTCATCGATTCGCGCGTGTCCGAAGCCGGCGACTCGATTCGCCGGCGCCGCAAGTGCGCCGCCTGCCAGAAGCGATTCACGACGTACGAGACGGTGGAGCTGCGGCTGCCGCAGGTCGTCAAGACGAACGGCAATCGCGCCGACTTCGATACGAATCGGCTGCGCGTCGGCTTTGCGCGCGCGCTGCACAAGCGGCCCGTGCCCACCGAATTCGTCGACGCGGCGATCGATCGCATCGTGCAGCGCGTGCTCTCGCAAGGCGAGCGCGAGATCGCGTCGCGGCAGTTGGGCG
>JAICLP010000175.1 GCA_025925475.1 Burkholderiales bacterium
AGCGGGACGTCGAGCGGCTCGAACTCCCCGCCGATACGCCTGTCGCATATGTGACACAGACGACACTCTCGGTCGACGACACGCGCAGCGTCATCGCCGCGTTGAAGCGCCGGTTCACCAACATCGTCGGGCCCGACATCCACGACATCTGCTATGCGACACAGAATCGCCAGACTGCCGTGCGCGAGCTCGCGCAGGTGGCCCACGTGGTCCTCGTCGTCGGTGCGCGGAACAGCACGAATTCGAACCGGCTGCGCGAGATCGGCATCGAATCGGGGGTGCCGAGTTACCTGATCGCCGACGGCAGCGAGCTCGATCCCGCGTGGGTCAAGGATGCCGACGTCGTCGGTGTCACGGCCGGCGCATCGGCGCCCGAGACGCTCGTCGATGGCGTGATCGAGGCGCTGCGCTCGCTCGGTCCGATCGACGTTTCGACGCTGCCGGGCATCGAGGAAAAGGTCGAGTTCCGCCTTCCCGCCGAGCTTTTGCGAAGGCATACGGAAGCCCCCTGAAGAAGAAAGGACGCATGGGAATACCGCTTCTGCAAAAGGCGCGCATCGGCGCTTACATCATGCGTCAGCAGATCGCCGGCCGACGGCGCTATCCGCTGGTGCTGATGCTCGAGCCGCTGTTCCGTTGCAACCTCGCGTGCGCGGGCTGCGGCAAGATCGACTATCCGAAGGAGATCCTCGATCGCCGCCTTTCGGTCGCCGAATGCCTGGAAGCGGTCGACGAATGCAACGCACCCGTCGTGTCGATCGCCGGCGGCGAGCCGCTGCTGCACAAGGAGATCGTCGACATCGCCGAAGGCATCGTCGCGCGAAAGAAGTTCGTCTATCTCTGCACGAACGCGCTCCTGATGAAGAAGCGCCTCGCGAAGTTCGCGCCGAGCCCGTACTTCGTCTGGTCGGTGCATCTCGACGGCGACCGCGGCATGCACGACCACTCGGTCTGCGAGGAAGGCGTCTACGACCGCGCGGTCGCCGCCATCCACGACGCAAAGTCGCGCGGCTTTCGCGTCAACATCAACTGCACGCTCTTCAACGACGCGAAGCCCGAGCGCGTCGCCGCTTTCTTCGACGAGGTCGCAACGCTCGGCGTCGACGCGATCACCGTGTCGCCCGGCTATGCATACGAGCGCGCGCCCGACCAGGAACACTTCCTGACGCGCACGACGACGAAGCAGCTCTTTCGCGACATCCTGCGCCGCGGCCGCGGCGGCCGCGCATGGTCGTTCAGCCAGTCGAGCCTCTTCCTCGACTTCCTCGCCGGCAATCAGGAATACCACTGCACGCCGTGGGGCAACCCGACGCGCAACGTCTTCGGATGGCAGCGGCCGTGCTACCTGCTCGGCGAAGGGTATGCAAAGTCGTTTCGCGCGCTGATGGAAGAGACCGACTGGGATGCGTACGGCACCGGCAACTACGAGAAGTGCGCCAACTGCATGGTGCACAGCGGCTATGAGGCCACCGCCGTCAATGACGCGGTGCGCCATCCTTTGAAGGCGTTCGCGGTGAGCGTACGTGGCGTACGCACCGAAGGACCGATGGCGCCCGAAATCCCCCTCGGCGGCCAGCGTCCGGCGCAGTACGTCTTTTCACAGCACGTCGCGGTCGAACGCGCAAAGATCGCCGCCGAGACGCCGGCGTCCGCGTCGTAGCACGGCGAACGCCATCCGCGCATCGATTGCCGTGCGCACCAGCAGCGGCGATTGCGACGGCTTGGCGGCGAGCGAGCGCAGCACAGCGGCGACGTCGATGCGGCCGCCGGCCTTCAGTGCGACGCATGCGACAGGCGGCAAGTCACGCTCCGCCGTGTCCGCGATGACGCGAAGCGCGGCGAACGGCAGGCCGTGCGTGCGCGCGACCTCGGCCGCAACGTGCGACTCGGTGTCGACGGCGAGAGCGAGCGTTTCCTTGTAGAGGGCCTGTTTCGCGACGACGCTCGCGAGCGGCGTGTCGGAGCAGGCAAGGTCGCCGTAGCGTGCGCCGGGCAGATGCGCGGCAAGCCGTGCGGTCCAGCGATCGTCGCAGCGGCGGAAGCTTCCGGGGATCACGACGCCGCGCGCGACGATGCATTCGCCGGTCGCAAGCCCGGGCGCAAGAGCACCGGCAATCCCGAAGCTGATGATCGCTTTCGCGCCGCGCGCGACTTCACGCTCGAGCTCGCGTGCGAGGCGCTTCGGATCGACGCCAGCGGCTACGCTTCTGACGTTCGGGCCAGCGGCAATGCGCGCCTCGATCGCGAGCCCGCAGGCCGCCACGACAAAGCCGGATCGAGCAATGCCAGCGTTTTGCGACCCCACACCCGCGCTGCTGCGCTCCGCTCCCTCTTGCCACCGGGGAGAGGGTTGGGGTGAGCGGAGCGACGTCACATCCCGAGTCGCATCCTGGGCAACGAGCCGCGCAAGTGCGCACGGTAGCGCGCGAGCGCCCACAGCGGGAAGAACTTCGCGTAGCCGTGATAGCGCAGGAAGAAGACGCGCGGGAAGCCGGTCGCGGTGAACGCGAGCTCGCGCCAGGAACCTGCGTCGTCCTGGGTGCGCATCAGGTAGTCGATGCCGCGCGCGACCGCGGGATTGCTGACCTCGCCCGCGGCCATCAGGCCGAGCAGCGCCCAGGCGGTTTGCGACGGCGTCGACGATGCGCGCTTGTCGCCGCTATAGCCGAGCTCGTACGTTTCCGCCGTTTCGCCCCAGCCACCGTCTGCGTTCTGCACGCTGCGCAGCCACTCGGCCGCGCGCCGCACGTCGAGCGACTGCGCCGCAATGCCGGCAACCCGAAGCGCGCAGAGCGCCGACCAGGTGCCGTACACGTAGTTCATGCCCCAGCGACCGTACCACGAGCCATCGGCTTCCTGCTCGCGGCGCAGGAACGCGAGTGCCTGCGTGAGCGCCGGAGCATCGGTCGCGATGCCGAGTTGCGCCAGCATGCTCGCGCAACGCGCGGTGACGTCGGCAGTCGGCGGATCGAGCAGCGCGCCGTGGTCGGCAAACGGGATATGGTTGAGATACTCGCTGTCGTTGTCGGCATCGAATGCGCCCCAGCCGCCATTCCTGCTCTGCAGGCCGAGCACCCACTCGCGCCCGCGCGCGATCGCCTCGCGGAGCTCGGGCTCGTCACGGACGCTGCGAAGACGCATCCAGCGATCCATCGCCATCACGACGACGGCCGTGTCGTCGAGGTCGGGATAGTGCGCGTTCGCATACTGGAAGGCCCACCCGCCCGGCCGCACGCCGGCGCGATGCTCCTTCCAGTCTCCCTCGATCGTCAGCACCTGCCGCCGCGCGAGCCAGAGGAGTGCACGGTGCGTCGCGGCGATCGCATCGGCATCGCCGGTTTCGAGCAGCGCGTGGCACGCGAGCGCGGTGTCCCACACGGGCGATACGCAGGGCTGGCAGTACGCCTCGTCGCCGTTGACGACGAGCAGCCGATCCACCGCCTGCCGCGCAGTGAGGTACGGCTCGGCATCGCGCGGAAGGCCGAGTGTGTCGTACATCATCACCGTGTTCGCCATCGCGGGGAAGATCGCGCCGAGGCCATCCTCGCCGTTCAGCCGCTCGCGAACGAATGCGACCGCGCGATCGAGGGCCCGCTTGCGCAGCGTACGCGGCAGGAGCGGCTCGAACCAGTGCGACAACGTGTCGAGCACGGCGAAGAGCGCGAAGGGCACGCGCCCCTGGTGCGGCGCGCGCACGAGGCGGCGCGCGTGCGGATGGTGACCCGGGAACAGCTCGTCGAGCGTCACGCCGCGCGGATTGCGTGCGAGCGGCTTCTTCGCCTGCAGCACCAGAAGCGGAACGAGCACCGTTCGCGTCCAGTACGACACGCGCGACAGATGGAACGGGAACCAGCGCGGCAGCAGCATGATTTCCAGCGGAATCACCGGCACCGACGACCACGGGAGGACGCCGTGCAGTGCGAGCAGAATGCGCGTGAACACGTTCGAGGTTCCCGCGCCACCGTGCGCGAGGATCGCCTCGCGTGCCCGCTGCATGTGCTCGGCCTGCGGCGAATCGCCGGCGAGCTTCAGCGCGTAATACGCCTTGACGCTCGCGCTGATGTTGAACGGGCCGCCGTGCGTCAGCGGCCATCCGCCATGCACGCCCTGGCGTCTGCGCAGGTAGCGTGCGATGCGCGCCTCGAGCGCCGGATCGCGCTCGCCCAGGAAGTGCATCAACGCGATGTATTCGGACGAGATCGTCGAATCGGCCTCGAGCTCGAACACCCAGTGACCATCATCACGCTGCGCGTCGAGCAGCGCCGCGAGCGCGTCGTCGATCGCAACATCGAGTCGCGCTTCGCGCTCGTCGCCGCGCCGGCGCCGGGTGATGTGCTCGGGGTTGCGCATCAGGTTCTGCCCGACTGCGAAAGGGCGGTGCGCAGCGTAACGCGTCCCTTCCACTCTCCGCCGCGGCCGCGCAGATGCTTGACCGCCGAATCGAGCGTCAACGCGAGATAGATCGCGGCGATGGCGGGCAGTGCCAGCGCGCGCAGTGCCGACACGCGATAGAAGCGCAGCATCGGCACGAACGAAAGCGTCATGCACGCACAAGCGAGCGCGCCGAGCGTCCGTGCGAGCGAGTCGTGCGCAAACAGTGCGATAAACGGGGGCGCAACGAAGACGATCCCCATCGCAACGACGGTTGCGCCGACGCGCCACCACGAGAAGCGAAGCTGCGTGAACGCGGTTCGCGCGATCATGCGGCGGATTTCGCCGAACGTCCGATACACGCGCGTGCTGCGCGCACGCTCGGTCAATGTGAGGCGTATCGCGCCATGCGGCTTCAGAAGACGCGCGAGCGCGCAATCGTCGATCAGCTCACCGCGAATCGCGGCGATGCCCCCGGCGCGCGAGAGCGCGTCGCGGTCGACCAGCATGCAGCCGCCCGCCGCCGCCGCCGTCGCACGCTCGCGCCGGTTCACCCAGGCGAACGGATAGAGCATCGCGAAGAAGTAGACGAATGCGGGGATCATCAGCCGCTCGCTTGTGCTCGACGCGTCGAGCTTCGCCATCAGCGAATGGAGCACGAGCCGCTCGCGCCGCGTCCGCGCGACGAGCATGCGCAGCGTGTCGGGCGCGTGCGCGATGTCCGCGTCGGTCAGCAGCAGGTATTGCGGACGCACATCCGATGCTTCCGCATGGCGGATGCCGTGCGCGATCGCTGCGAGCTTGCCGGTCCATCCGGTTTCGAGCGGCGGCGCGCGCAGGACCGTCACGCGAGAGCCAGCCGCCCGCGCGATATCGGACGTCGCATCGTTGCTGTGATCGTCGACGACGATCACGCAGAAGGGACCGCCGTAGTCCTGCGCCAGAAGCGAAGCGAGATTCGCGCCGATCACGTCGGCCTCGTCGCGCGCTGGAATCACTGCCGTCACGTGCGGCCAGCCGCCAATGTCGACGATCTCGCGCGTGTCGTCGTCGCGATCCGCCGCGCGCCAGAAGCCGCCTCGCGCAAGCAGCAGGTACGCCCAGGCGGCGCAGCCGATCGCGGCCACGGCCTGCAGGAGGGCGAAGCTCATCGCACGTACCCCGCTTCGCGGAACCAGGCGAGCGCGTCGCGCAGTCCGTCGACGTACGGACGCGCGCGATAGCCCAGTTCGCGCGCGGCCTTCGCGCTGCTGAAGAACATCCGATGCTCGGACATCTTCAGTCCGTCACGGGTCAGGAACGGCTCCCGCGAAGTCAGCCGCGCGAGGACTTCGGCGAGCGTCGCCAGCGGATAGAGAGGCGCGCGGGGGAGCTTCCACCGCGGTGAGCGGCGGCCGGTCAGGCGGGCAATCTCGGAGAGCATCGTCACGAGCGGAACGTTATCGCCACCGAGAATGTAACGCTCCCCGATGCGGCCCTTGAGCAAGGCTTCAACATGCCCCCGCGCCACGTCGTCGACATGGACCAGATTCATCCCCGTATCGACGAACGCCGGGATGCGGCCGCTCGCCGCCTCGACGATGATTCTGCCCGTCGGCGTGGGCTTGATGTCGCGCGGCCCGATCGGCGTCGACGGGTTGACGATCACCGCCGGGAGCTGCTCGCGCGCGACCATCGCCTCGACCACCCGCTCCGCCGCGACCTTGCTGCGCTTGTAGGCGCCGATCGCCGCGTCTTCGTCGAGCGGCGAGGTCTCGTCGGCGTCGCCGTCGGGGCGCGGCGCGATCGTCGCGACGCTGCTCGTGTGGACGACGCGCTCGCAACCCGCGCGAAGCGCGGCGGCCATCACGTTGCGGGTGCCCTCGACGTTCGTCCGCGCGAGTGCGTTGGGATCGCGCGCCCAGAGCCGGTAGTCGGCTGCCGCATGAACCACGTAGCGGACGCCGTTCATCGCGCGGTCGAGCGTTGCCTGGTCGCAAATGTCGCCATCTGATGTTTCGAGATCAAGGCCCGCGAGGTTGTTCCGCACCGACGACGGCCGAGCGAGCGCGCGGACGCGGTAGCCCGATTCGAGCAACGCACGGGCGATCGCCGAGCCGACGAAGCCGGTTCCCCCGGTGAGCAGCACGAGGTTCGTCATGGCCGACCCCTCGCGCCGCAGGGCCGTCCATAGGCGCGAGCGTGGGGGCCGTCCTTCATCCGCCGGGGATGACCCAGCCGTCGACGAGCGCCAGATGGACTTTTGCGCCCGGCGCACAGGCTTCGCTCGACGTGAGCGACAGCGAGAGCGTCGTGGCCGGGTCGCAGTCGGGCGCCGCCTCGACGACGGTGCGGCCACCCTGGTAGAGGACGCGCGCGACGCTTGCCTCGAAGCCGCCGTCGGGATCGACGATCGCGAGGTCCTCCG
>JAICLP010000408.1 GCA_025925475.1 Burkholderiales bacterium
CCGCGGTACCTTGGGCGAGTGCCTGCGGCGCGCCGAGCGATGAAACGGCAGCGATGACGATGGCGACCGACAGAAGACGAGCGAGCGAAACGAGCGACATGTCGTGATCTCCGCGCGAGTGCCGGCGGACCCGGCCGCCGAATGATCGATTATGCACGAACGACATGCGGGACCGATCGGCGATAATCCGCGCGTGCGACATGGATTCAAGGAGCCCCCACGCTCGCGGCTTGCGCCGCTTCGCTGCCCCCCAGGGGGCGCAATTCGCACCTCGGGGCGGCCCTGCGGTGCTCACGTACCGACGCGGGCGATCCTCCTGATCACGACGTCCGCGCTCTGCTTCACGGCGCTCGACGCGATCACGAAGTTCATGACGCAGCGCTATTCGGTACCGGTGCTCGTCTGGGCGCGCTATGCCGTCCAGTTCGTCGCGATGCTGGTCTGGCTCGGGCCCGCGATGCGCTTCGCGCTCGTGCGGACGAAGCGTCTTCGCGTCCAGGTGTTTCGCGGCGTGCTGCTGCTCGCGTCGTCGCTCTTCTTCACCAATGCGCTGCGCTCGCTGCCGCTCGCCGAGGCGACCGCGATCGTCTACTCGACGCCGATGATCGTCGTGCTGCTCGGCCGGCTCGTCCTCGGCGAATTGCTGACGCAGGCGCGAATCGCCTTCGTGGTCATCGGGGTCGCCGGCATGTTGCTTATCGTCCAGCCCGGCACCGACGTCTTCCACGGCGCGGCATTTTTCGGTCTCGGCGCCGCGATCGTCTACGCGTGCTACCAGATCATGACGCGGCAGCTCGCGGGCGAGGACCCGCGCGTTCTCCTGTTCTATCCGGCGCTGATCGGCACGATCGCGATGACGGCGCTTGCGCCGGGCATTCAATGGCCGTCTTCGATGCCGTGGACGCACGTGCTGATGATCATCTGCGGCGGCCTGCTCGGCACGATCGGCCACTTCATGCTGATTCTCGCGTTCCGCCTCGCGCCGGCTTCCGCGCTGACGCCGTTCACGTACACGCAACTCGTCTGGGCGATGTTGCTCGGATGGCTCGTCTACGGCGATTTTCCGAATGGCTCCCGGGTTGCCGGCATGATCGTCATTGCCGGCAGCGGGCTGCTGATGACGTTGCACGAGCGGCGCCGCGCGCGACTCGTCGCGATCGATCCCATCACCGTACAGTAGGAGAATCAATGATGATCAAACCGCGGATCGGCTTCGTCGGCGCTGGCCTGATGGGACATGGCATCGCGAGGAACCTGCTGACGAAGGGCTTTCCGCTCGCGCTGCGCGTGCACCGCAACCGCGCCGGCGCGGAAGATCTGTTTGCACTCGGTGCGACGGAAGCGACGAGCAACGCCGATCTCGCACGCAATGCCGATATCGTGATCCTCTGCGTCACCGGCGCGCCGCAGGTCGAGGAAGTGGTGCTCGGCGCCGACGGCATCGCGAGTGCGGCGCGGCAGGGACTGATCGTCGTCGACACGTCGACCAGCGAGCCGGCGACGACGACCAGGATGCGCGATGTGCTCGCCGGGCAGAACGTCCGCTTCGTCGACGCGCCGCTGGCGCGAACGCCCGTCGAAGCCGAGCAGGGCAGGCTCAACATCATGGTCGGCGCCGACGATGCGACGTTCGCCGAGTTGCAGCCGACGTTCGCCGCATTTTGCGAGAACATCGTGCATGCCGGGCCGCCCGGGCACGGCATCGTGCTGAAGCTCATCAACAACTTCATCGCGCAGGCAATCTGCACGGCGACCGCCGAAGCGTGCGCGGCCGCGGCGAAATCGGGCCTGTCGATTCGCAAGCTCCATCAGGTGATCTCGGCGGGCGCCGTCAACTCGGGGCTGTTCCAGCTGATCGTCGGGCGCATGCTCGAAGGCAACGATCTCACCGGGCTGAGGTTTACGTTGTCGAATGCCGCGAAGGACCTGCGCTACTACACGCATTTCACCGAATCGATGATGCTGCCGTCGATCGTTGGCGAGGCGGTGCACCAGAGCCTCGTGACCGCGAACGCGCTCGGTTTCGGTGACCGCTACGTGCCGTCGCTGATCGAGGCGCAGGAGAAGCTCGCCGGCGTATCGATCGTTCCTGCCGATGCGAGCTGACTCGCAGGTGAACGACGCGTTCGCTGCGTTCGCGCTGCAGGCCGCGCGTGATGCGGGGCGTGCGATCCTGCCGCACTTTCGCGTCCCGATCGCCATCGACGACAAGGGCGGCGCGCGCGGCTACGATCCGGTCACCGAAGCCGATCGCGGCGCCGAAAGCGCAATTCGGGACGCGATCGCCCGCCAATATCCCGCGCATGGCGTCGAAGGCGAGGAGCAGGGCTTGCGCGCGGGCACGTCG
>JAICLP010000426.1 GCA_025925475.1 Burkholderiales bacterium
ATGAGCAACAAAGGGCAAATGCTACAAGACCCGTTCCTCAACACCCTGCGCAAGGAACACGTGCAGGTTTCCATCTATCTGGTGAACGGCATCAAGCTCCAGGGACAGATCGAATCGTTCGACCAATACGTCGTGCTGCTGAAGAACACCGTGACGCAGATGGTCTACAAGCACGCGATCTCGACGGTCGTGCCGTCGCGGCCCGTCGCGATGCCGCACCAGAATCACCACGAAGCCGAAAGCTGACGTCGCCCGCGTCGCGGCGCGCCGCGCGCGTGCCGGCGCACTGAGCTGATGTTCGAGCGTCCGGAGAGCGGCGATCGTGCGCTCGTCGTCGCACTCGACATCGGCCGCGACGATCGCGTCGACCGCATGGCCGAGATCGCGGCGCTCGCCGAATCGGCCGGCGCTACCGTGGTCGGCAACCTGCGCGGCCGAAGGCCCCGTCCCGATCCCGCGTGGTTCGCCGGGCGCGGCAAGGTCGACGAGATCGCCGCGCAATGCCGCGAAACGGACGCCGATCTCGTGATCTTCGATCACGCGCTTTCCGGCGTGCAGCAGCGCAACCTCGAGCAGGCGCTCGAATGCCGCGTCGTCGATCGCACGAGCCTGATCCTCGACATCTTCGCGCAGCGCGCGCGCAGCGCCGAGGGCAAGCTGCAGGTCGAGCTCGCGCAGTTGAATCACATGTCGACGCGGCTCGTCGGCGGCTGGACCCACCTCGAGCGACAGAAGGGCGGCATCGGCCTGCGCGGACCGGGCGAGACGCAGCTCGAGACCGACCGCCGCCTGATCACGCAACGCGTCAAGCTGTTGCGCGAGCGGCTGCGCCGCGTCGCGCGCAGTCGCGCGACCCAGAATCGCGCGCGCCATCGCGCCGACGTGCGCACCGTTGCGCTGGTCGGCTACACGAATGCCGGCAAGTCGACGCTCTTCAACCGGCTGACGGCCGCGAACGTGTACACGGCGAACCAGCTCTTCGCGACGCTCGACACGAAGCTGCGGCGGCTCCGCATTGCCGATGCCGCGAACATCGTCGTGTCCGATACCGTCGGATTCATTCGCGACCTGCCGCACGATCTCGTCGCCGCGTTTCGCGCGACGCTCGCCGAGGCGGCCGATGCCGATCTGCTGCTGCACGTGATCGATGCCGGCGCGGAAACCCGTGACGACCAGATCGAGGCGGTCGAGGCGCTGCTCGCCGAGATTGGTGCCGGCGACGTGCCGCAGCTCCGGGTTTTCAACAAGATCGACATCGCCGGCACCGGCACCGGCGTCGAGCGCGACCCCTGTGGTAACATCGCATCGGTTCGCGTGAGCGCGACAACCGGTGCCGGGATCGCCGAGTTGCGCGACGCGCTGGCCGAACGCTTCCCGGCTTCGCCGACTCCTTTTTCCGAACCGATTGACGCGCCGGCACGTTCCGGCTAATGAGCCTTCGGGTTCCCGCAGGCGCCTTCGCGTGCGCCCAATTCATTCTCTTACACTGCCGAGAGCGCGAGTGCATTTCGTATGTCGCTGAACGACCCACAGTGGGGCAAGCGAACCAATAACAGCGGACCGCCCGACCTCGACGAAATCTGGCGCAACGTCAACCGCCGGATGAACGAGCTTTTCGGGCGCCGCCGCGAGACGCCCGATGGCGGTGACGGCGGCGGTGGCGGCGGCATGCGGCTGCCGCTCGGCGGCGCCGGCATGCTGATCGCGCTCGTCGTGCTGATCTGGCTCGCGAGCGGCTTCTACATCGTCGACGAAGGCCGCCGCGGCGTCGTCATGCGCTTCGGCCGGTACACCGAGACGACGCTTCCTGGCCCGCGCTGGCACCTGCCGTTTCCGATCGAGGCGGTGGAACTCGTCGATTTCTCTCAGGTGAAGACGATCGAGGTCGGTTACCGCAATACGCCGAAGAACAAGATCGACAAGGAAGCGGTGATGCTGACCGATGACGAGAACATCATCGACATCCAGTTCGCCGTCCAATACAACCTGAAGAGCGCCGAGGACTACGTCTTCAACAACCGCCGTC
>JAICLP010000364.1 GCA_025925475.1 Burkholderiales bacterium
ACCGCGGGCGGCTTCGAGTTCTACATCCAGAACCACGGCGAAGGCGGCGCCAAACGGCTCGACGAGGTGAAGAACGCGTTCCTCGCGAAGGCGAACTCGGATCCGGTGCTCGCCGGGGCGCAGACGCTGTGGCGCGCCACGGTGCCGCAGCTTCATGTCGACGTCGATCGCGAGAAGGCGAAGACGCTCGGCATCCCGATCTCGAACATCTTCGCCGCGCTGTCGGCGACACTCGGCAACTACTACATCAACGACTTCAACAAGTACGGCCGCGCGTGGCAGGTGCTGATGTCGGCCGAGCCGTCGTACCGCAACCGTCCCGACGACATCGGGGCGGTCTACGTGCGCTCGGCACAGGGCGACATGGTTCCGTTGTCGTCGCTCGTCACCGTCCGCTATTCGTCGGGACCCGATGCGCTCGATCGCTTCAACAACCTGCCCGCGGTGAAGATCCTCGGCCAGGCTGCGCCGGGCTACAGCTCGGGACAGGCGATCGCCGAAGTCGAGAAGATCGCCCAGCAGGTGCTGCCGCCCGATTTCAGCTACGACTGGGGCGGCACGTCGTATCAGGAGAAGAAGTCGACCGGCGCTGCGACGTTCTCGCTCGGCCTCGCCGTGATCATGGTGTTCCTGATTCTCGCCGCGCAGTACGAGCGGCTGTCGCTGCCGCTTTCCGTGCTGCTCGCGCTGCCGTTCGGCACGTTCGGCGCGCTCGCCGCGATCTGGATCAAGAACCTGCTCGCGCCATGGCTGCACTCGATGCCGCTCACGAACGACGTCTATTTCCAGATCGGTCTCGTCACGCTGCTCGGTCTCGCGGCGAAGAACGCGATCCTGATCGTCGAGTTCGCGGTGATCAAGACGCACGAGGGAATGACGCCGTCGGCGGCCGCGATCGAGGCGGCGCGGCTGCGCTTCCGCCCAATCCTCATGACGTCGCTCGCGTTCATCCTCGGCGTCACGCCGCTCGCGTTGTCGACGGGCGCGGGCGCGGGAGCGCGGCATTCGACCGGCACCGGCGTGATGGGCGGCATGCTCGCGGCGACGTTCCTCGCCGTGTTCTTCGTGCCGCTCTTCTATCGAGTCATCACCGAGCGGCGGCTGATCGAGCGGCGCAGCCACGACGAGCTCGTTGCCGAAGTGAAGCACGCGCGGACGTCGTCGCACCACGTGCCGCATACGCCCGGCCATCCGCCGGTGCCCGCCGCCGGAGACGATTAGCATGAACCACGACGCTCCCGTTTTCCGGCGCGCGCGACGCGCCTGCGTAACGACCACGCTCCTCGCCATCGCGCTCGCCGCGCTCGTCGGATGCACGACGACACCAACGGCACCGCCTGCGGTCGAGCTGCCCGCGGCGACGATCGACCGGATCGAGCTTTCGCACTGGTGGACCGAGTTCGACGAGCCGGCGCTGACCGCGCTCGTCGACGAGGCGCTCGCGAACAACCTGGACTTGCAGGCGGCGATTGCGCGGATCGAATCGGCCCGCGCGCAGGTCGAGCTCGCGCAGGCCGATCTCTACCCGCTCGTCACGATCGGCGCCGATGCGTCGCGGAGCCGCTCGACGCAGGTCGGGGCGAATCCGCTGCCGCCGGGCTTCGCCGCGACGGGCAACGACTACCGGCTGGGGCTCAACGCATCGTATGAGCTCGACTTGTGGGGCAAGTACCGCACGTCGACGCGGGCGGCGCAGAACGATCTGCTCGCGAGCGAATTCGCACGCGAAACGGTGCGTACGAGCGTCGCCGCCGAAGTCGCCCGCGCGTACTTCGGATTGATCGCCGCCGATGCGCAACTGCGGCTGCTGCAGGACACGCTCGCGCTGCGCGACCAGACGGTTGCGCTGCAGACCGATCGCGCGCAGGCGGGCGTCATCGGGCAGTACGACCTCGCGCAGGCGAAGGCCGAGCGCGACTCCGTTGCCGGTGACATCGCGACGGCGCAGCGTGCCGTCAACGAGCTCGAATCGGCGCTTGCGGTGCTGACCGGACGTTCACCGCGCGACGTCTTCACGCCGCATGTCGGGCGCGAGCCGTCGCTCGCCAAATTGCTTGCGGTGCCGACGGTCCCGACCGGCCTTCCGTCGAATCTGCTCGAGCGCCGTCCCGACGTGCGCCAGCTCGAAAAGCAGATCGTTGCGCAGAGTCTGCGCATCGACCGCGCGCATCTCGACTTCCTGCCGTCGCTCACATTGACCGGCACGCTCGGCACCGAATCGGGAACGCTGCGCCGCCTGTTCAGCGGACCTGCCTTCATCTGGTCGGCGGCCGCCGGTCTCGTCGAGCCGCTTCTTATCGTGAAGTCGCTCGAAGCGAATGTCGACATCGCCGTCGCGCAGCGGCAACAGCTTGCCGTCAGCTATCGCCAGACGGTGCAGTCGGCGTTCAAGGATGTGCACGATGCGCTCGCCGCGAATGACACGACGCGCGTCGCGCTCGCCGCGCAGACGTCGCGCACGACGAACCTGCAGCAGGCCTACGACCTGTCCGACGTCCGCTACAAGGCCGGCTATTCGCCGTATCTCGAAGTGCTCGACGCGCAGCGGCAACTGCTGCAGGCGCAGACGCAGCAGATTCTCGCGGCACGCGACGTGCGCCTGGCGCTGATCGATTTCGCGAAGGCGTTGGGCGGCGGCTGGGATTACCAGAATGCGGTCGGGGCGACGGCGGCCGCCGACGCAACGCAGCCGAAGTAGGAACAACCGAAGCCGGAGAGGACTTTCGTAAAAGGCGCGTAAAAGGGGCCAGGCTCGAATTTCCGCGATGCGATGTCCGGAAATTCGCGGAAATTCGCGCGGAAATTCGAGCGTGGCCCCTTTTACCTGGCCAAATTCGCGGAAATTCGCGCGGAAATTCGAGCCTGGCGCCTTTTACCTGGCCTTGGCCCCTTTTACCGAAATTCGAGCCTGGCCCCTTTTACCCCTTCTACCCGGCCCTGCTACTGGAGCGACGGCTTCTTGAGCAGCGTGCTCCG
>JAICLP010000328.1 GCA_025925475.1 Burkholderiales bacterium
AGCATCACCTCCGTCGCATTGGCGTGCGTGCGCGCCAGCGACACGCGCTGCTTCATGCCGCCGGACATCTCGTGCGGATACTTGTGCTCGACGCCGTGCAGGTTCGCGATCGTCAGAAAGCGCCGCGCCTGCGCGTAACGCTCCTTCTTCGGCATCCCGCGCAGCTTCAGACCCAGCGCCGCGTTGTCGAGCACCGTCATCCACGGCAGCAGCGCGTATTCCTGGAACACGACGCCGCGCTCGGCGCCAGGCCCGGTGATCGGCCGGCCGTCCATGACGATCGTACCGTGCGTGGGCCGAAGGAAGCCGGCGATCGCCGACAGCAGCGTCGACTTGCCGCAACCGCTCGGACCGAGGACGCACAGGAATTCGTCGGCAGCGACGCGAAGGTCGCAATGCTCGACGGCGCGATGGCTCGCGCCGGTCTCCTGATTGACGTAGTCGAGCGTCAGCTCGTCGATGACGATCTTGGAGGCTCGTCGATTCTCGCCCGCCTCGCGGTCGCTCGGCTCCCGCTGCTCACCGGGGTGCAGGGACCCGTTCAGTGCACTCGTCTGCGCCATGCGTCGCTACATGCCCAGCGCGCGCCGCTCGGCACAGCGCATGTGATGCTCGATCGCCGCAGCGGCCTTGTCCGGGTCGCGCGCCTTCATGGCGGCGATGACGCCGAGATGCTCCTCCATCGCAAGCGGCAGGTAGCGCGGCGAGCGTCCGTGCAGTCGGATCATCTTGATCTTGTCGAAGTTCTGGCGGTGCGCGGTCATCATGATCCGATTGCCGACCGATTCGACGATCATGTCGTGCATGCCCCAGTCGACCGAAAGCGCCGCATCGAGGAGCCGCGGATCGGCATTGCTGCCGCCGTCCAGACGCTTGAGTACGTCGGTCGTGATCCGTTCGAGCTCGCCGAGCGTCGCATCGTCGGCGACAGTCACGAAATGGCGCACGGCGGCGACCTCGAGGATCGTGCGGAACTGGAACGCCTCGTGGATCAACGTAACGCCTATGTCGGTGATCTGGATTCCGCGCTGCGGGATCAGCCGTACGAGGTTCTCGGCTTCGAGGCGCTTCAGCGCTTCGCGGGTCGGACCGAGCGGCACGTCGAGCAGTTCGCAAAGCTCGCCCTGCGACACGAACTGGCCCGGCGCGAGGTTGCGCTTGAAAAGCTCGGCCTTGAAGCGCTCGTAGGCCACCTCGCGCATCAGCGAGCGCGGCTTCGCCTTCTTCGCGCGGTCGGACGCAGCGGCCCGCAATGGACGCGGTCTCGTCATTGCCAGATGGAATCGTACCTTGTCAGCCGATCATAGCATTGTTAGGATATCGGTGAGATATCACTAACATCCCGCCGGGATGACATGAAGGAGGATGACGAAATGATGATGATCCGCACACTGCGCGTGTTCGTCGCGGCCGCCGCCCTGCTGTTCGCGGGCGTCGCGTCCGCCGAGCAGCTTCGCGTCGCCGTTACGTCGGCGGCCGAGAACGCGCCGTTCTTCTCGGCGATGGAACACGGCACGTTCAGCAAGCTGGGCCTCGACGTCAAGGTCGACGTGATGCCGAGCGGCGTCGAGATTTCGAACGCGCTCGCCAGCAACAGCGTCGACGTCGGGCTCTTCGGCACGTTTCCGTTCCTGACTGCCGTTGCGCGCGGCGTGCCGGTCGTGCTGATCGGCCATACCTGGAACAATGCGCTCAACAATCCGCAAAGCGAGATCCTGTCGATCATCGCGCGCGAAGGCTCGGGCGTTCCGGCAGGCGACCTCAAGGCGCTCAAGGGCAAGAAGATCGGCGTCACCCGCGGCGCCGGCGGCGAGCCGTACATCGTCGGGCTGTTGAAGCAGGTAGGGCTCACGCCGGACGACGTGACGCTCGTCAATACGGCGCCGTCGAACATGGCGACCGCGCTCGCGAAGAAGGACGTCGACGTCATCACGTCGTGGGAGCCGTGGCCAAGCGCGGCGCTGACGAAAGTGCCGGGCGCCTACAAGGTCATCTATGGCGGCTGCAAGAGTTGCTACGACGCGGGCACCGTCGTCACGACGAAAGCAGCGATCAAGAACAAGTCGAAGGAGCTGGCCCTGTTCATCCAGGGCTACGCGCAGGCGCAGCACTGGGCGCGATTGCATCGCGACGAGGCAGCGACGATCTCGACGCGCTGGATCCCGGGCCTCGACGAGGCGACGCTCAAGCTCGCATTCAAGACGCTGCCGGTCGACGTGCGCCTGTCGAAGAACACGATCGACGGCTTCCGCGAGTACAGCATTCCGCTGCTGGTGCGCGACAAGCGCATCCCGAAGGCGTTCGACCCGGCGCCCGCCGTCGACAACGAGTTCGTCGCGAAGGCGATGAAGGCGGACCCGGAGGCGTTTTCGGATCTCAAGCCCATTCCGGCCGACAAGCAACTGCAGTGAGCAATCTGCTGTTCCTGTTCTCCGATCAGCATGCGCAGCGGATTGCCGGATGCTACGGCGACGCCAGTGGAACGACGCCCAATCTCGATCGCCTCGCGACGGAAGGCGTCGTTTTCGACAACGTCTACTGCCCTTCCCCGCTATGCGTACCGAGCCGGATGGCGATGCTCACCGCGCGTCATCCGTACGAACAGGAATGCTGGACCAACGACGACTATCTGCGCTCCGACGCCGCGACGTGGGTGCACGGCGTCGGCGCGGCCGGCTATCGTCCCGTGCTGGCCGGGCGGCTGCATTCGATGGGGCCGGATCAGCTGCACGGTTACGCGGAGCGAATGGTCGGTGATCACAGCCCGAACTGGGGCGGCGTGCCGCGTCACGATCTCGGCGTGCTCGACAAGGCGAACGATCCGTGGCGCGAGAGCCTCGAGCGCTCGGGCATCGGCCAATCCGCTTATCAGGTCAAGGACGCCGAAACGGCGGTTGCTGCGTGCTCGTATCTGCGCAGCATCGCGAAGGCACGCGAAGCAGGCGATCGCGATTCGTTCTGCCTGACCGTCGGTTTTCTCCTGCCGCATCCGCCGTATGTCGCATGGCGCGAGGACTACGCGCGCTTCGACGGCCGCGTGCCCGCGCCTGCGCACGCAACGCCGCCGGACGACGTGCATCCATGGGAGGCATGGTGGCGTGACGACCGCGGCATAGCCGATGTCGCGGCGGCGGTGACGATGCGTGCGCGCACCGCGTACTACGGGCTCGTGCATCGGCTCGATGCGCTGATCGGCGACATTCTCGAATGCCTGCGCGAATGCGGGCTCGCCGACGACACGCTCGTGGTCTACACGACGGACCACGGCGACCAGCTCGGCGAGCGCGGCCTCTGGTGGAAGCACACGCTGTTCGAGGATTCGGTGCGCGTGCCGCTGCTGATGCGCTGGCCCGGGCGCATCGCGGCGGGCGAGCGGCGTGCACAGGTCGCGAACCTGATCGATGTTGCGGCGACGATGCTCGATGCGCTCGGCGGTCCGCCGCTCCCTCAGGGTCGCGGGCGCAGCCTGCTGCCGGTCGTGCACGACGCGTCCGCGGCGTGGCTCGACGAGACGTTCTCCGAGCACTGCACCGACGTCGTCCCCGCATGGACCGGCGGGCGCGCCGCACAGCAACGGATGGTGCGCCGCGGCCGCTTCAAGCTGATCTACT
>JAICLP010000303.1 GCA_025925475.1 Burkholderiales bacterium
AGGAAGCCGATGATCTTCTGGATATCGAGGACCGCGATCGGATCGACGCCGGCGAACGGCTCGTCGAGCAGGATGAAGCGCGGGCGTGTCGCGAGTGCGCGCGCGATCTCGACGCGGCGCCGCTCGCCGCCCGACAGCGACACGGCCGGCGCGTCGGCGAGGTGCGAGATCGTCAGATCCTCGAGCAGCGCGTCGAGCCGATTCGACAGCGTGTCGGGATCGAGATCCTGCAGCTCGAGGATCGCGCGCACGTTCTGCGCGACCGTCATCTTGCGAAAGATCGACGCTTCCTGCGGCAGATACGAGAGTCCGCGCCGCGCGCGGCGATGGATCGGCAGCCGCGACAGATCCTCGCCGTCGAGCGAGATCTCGCCGCCATCGGCGGCGACAAGGCCCACGATCATGTAGAAGCACGTCGTCTTGCCCGCGCCGTTCGGCCCGAGCAGTCCGACGACTTCGCCGCTCGCCACCTCCAGCGAAACGTCGTGCACGACCGTGCGCGCCTTGTACCGCTTGCGCAAGTGCGCCGCGGCGAGCGTGCTCGCATCCTCGTGTTGCGCCTGCGGTGCGCGCTGTTCCCCGGCCGCCGCGATGGTCGTGTCGATGGCCGCGCGCGCGTTCACTTCGCGGACAGCGTCGCATCGGGCGTCAGCGCGAGCGGCGGATCGGCCTTCACGGCGGCGTTTGCGCGCGCGCCGGTGGCGCCGTCCGACGCCTTGCCGTCCGGCTTCGGCGCGCCCTTCGCGGCGTCGCCCTTGGCATCCGTTTTCCCCGCGTCCTTGCCGTCGCCGGCGCCTTTTGCGTCACCCTTCGGCGCGCTCTTGCCGCCGAGCGGGCTGTCGGCTCGCGGCTCGAAGACGCCCTGCACGCGCGGGCCTGGTCCTTCGCCGCCGGGTGCGTTCGGCCGGCCTTCGGCCTTCATGAAATTCGTTTCGCTGTTGTACGAGATGTAATTGCCGCGGAACTCGTTGTTGCCCTCCTTGAGGAGCGCGTTGTCGAAGAGCTCGAGCGTGTGCGTCTGGCCGTTGAAGATGGCCCGCTGCGCATAGCCTTCGTAATACTCGTCCGAGTTGTCCTTCTTCTCGCGAAACCTGATCGGATTGCCCCATGCCGTCGCGGACAGCGAATCGTCCGGGTTCTGCTTGAAGTTGATGCGATCGGCGTGAATGGTGAGCGTACCCTGCGTGATGACCACATTGCCGCGCAGCGTACCCGTACGCTTGTCGAAATCGACCTCCACCGGCTGGTCGGCGGAGAAATTGATGTTCTTCTCGCGATCGGCCTTTTCCGCGTGAGCGGGCATGGCGACCAGCGCGATCGCGCAGGCGAGCGCCGCCACCGCTTCTCTTCGGAAAATTCCGGACTGCGTCATTTCGGTGCTGGATGTTGCGGCGCAAGCGATCCGCTGACGTGCGACTGGATCTGCACGCGCTTCGCCTTGTTGTCGAACTGAAGACCCCGCCCGCGGATTATTCCACGCGGCTCCTCGATCGTCACCGGCTGGTCGGTCGTCACGCGCTGCTCCTTCGTGTCGACGTGCAGGAGGCTCGTCGTCAGCGTGACCGGTCCGCTCGGCGTCTCGCCCGGCGACGGCGGCGCGGGATCGGGATCGCGGTGGACGAGCACATTGCCCTTGAAGTCGCCGTGCTCGCGGTCGCCGGCGATCACGCCCGCATCGGCCGAGATCGTCATCGTCGGCCTTCCCGGTTCGGTCAGCGAAAGCCTCGGATCCTTGAGCTCGGCGCTGTCGTTGTCCGGGAAGTGCTCGGCGCTCACCGCCGACAGCGATTGGCGCGGCAACCCCTTTGCATCGAACGTCACCGCCTTGAAATCGCTCAGGAACAGGTCGGGGTCGTGGCGCGACGAGCCGTCACGGTGCATCGCTGCCGGTTGGACCTGTGCGTCGAGCCAGTAGGTGAGTGCAGCGAGGCCGCCGAGCAGCAGCACCGGCGACCAGGCGACCAGGCGATCGAAAAAGGCGCGGCTGCGATCCATCGTGTTCCTCTCGGCCGCGTCAGCGCGTCGACGCAAGCGCCGCCGGCGCGCGCGTGGCAAAGGCTTCCGCGCCGTCGCCGTAGCCTTGCGCGGCGAGGATCAGGTCGGCGAGCTCCCGCACTGCGCCGCTGCCGCCGTCGCGCGTCGTGACGTAATGCGCGTGCGCGCGCACCGCGGGCGGCGCATGCGGCACCGTGACCGCGAGCCCGCATGCCGCGAGCACCGTGATGTCGGGAAGATCGTCGCCGATGTGCGCGCACGCGTCGGGCGCGAGTCCGAGCTCGGCGCGAATGCGCTGCCACGGCGCGAGCTTGTCGCGCGCATCCTGGACGAGATGCGCGACGCGCAGCTGCTGCGCGCGATGCGCGACGGCCGGCGCATTGCTGCCGGTGATCCACGCAACCGCGATTCCCGCTGCGGCGAGCCGGTTCATCGCGACGCCGTCGAGCGCCGAGAACACCTTCATCTCGCGGCCCTGATCGTCTATGTAGATGCGCCCGTCGGTCAGCACGCCGTCGACGTCGCAGGTCAGCAGACGCACGCGCCGCGCGCGCATGGCGAGGTCACCGCTCGGATGCGCAACCTCGCGCATCAGACGATGCGCGCGCGAAAGAGATCGTGCATCTGCACGGCGCCGATCAGCCCGCCTTCGTCGTCGGCGACGAGAAGCGAAGTGATCTTCGGGGGCGTCTCCATCAGCACGATGCAATCGGCGGCGAGCCGCTCCGCGCCGATCGTGCGCGGCGACTTCGTCATGAACTCGGCGACGCGCGCGGTCTTCGCGTCGACGACGCGTGACAGCGACCGGCGCAGATCGCCGTCGGTGAAGACGCCTGCGATCCTGTTGCCGCCATCGACGACGACCGTCATGCCCATTCCCTTGCTCGTGATTTCGACGATCGCCTCGGCGAGCGTCGCAGTCTGCGGCACGCGCGGCAGCGCATCGCCTTCGCGCATCACGTCGCGCACGCGCGTCAGGAGGCGCCGTCCGAGCGCGCCGCCGGGATGCGAGCGCGCGAAATCCTCGACCGAGAATCCGCGCGCATCGAGCAGCGCCAGCGCGAGCGCATCGCCGAGCGCGAGGGCCGCGGTCGTGCTCGCCGTCGGCGCGAGACCGAGGGGACATGCTTCGGCGTCGACCGCGGCGTCGAGGTGCACGTCGGCCGACTGCGCGAGCGAGCTTTTCTCGTTGCCGGTCAGCGCGATCAGCGCAGCCCCCTGGCGCTTCAGATGCGGCGTGAGCAGCATCAGCTCATCCGTTTCACCGGAATTCGACAGCATCACGACGACGTCGTCGGCGGTGATCATCCCGAGGTCGCCATGACCGGCTTCCGCGGGATGCACGAAGAACGCCGGCGTGCCCGTCGATGCGAGCGTCGCCGCGAGCTTGCGCGCAACGTGCCCCGACTTGCCGATCCCCGACACCACGACCCGGCCGCGACAGCGCAGCATCAGCTCGACGGCGGCGATGAAAGGCGCGGCAAGGCGTGCGGAAAGCGAAAGGATCGCGCGCGCCTCGGTGTCGAGGACGTTGCGGGCGAGGGTCAGGGCGCGATCCGAATCGACGACGCGCGACAAGGCGTCGCGCGCACGCTCGCGCGCATCCGCATGGGCGATCATCGTGCGAAGTATACCGTTCCCACCCGCGACTCCACCCGGCCGGCGCTCGCGTGATAACGTCTGCCGCACGCGTGAAGCGACGCTCGCATGCCGAACACGCTGCTCCTGATCCTGTTGCTGCTCGCCGCGTCGGTCGTCGCCGTAGCGATCTGCCGCAGCGTGCGGCTGCCGCCGATCCTCGGCTACCTGATCGTCGGCGTCATCCTCGGGCCGCACGCGCTCGGCGTCGTGCCGAACGACGAGACGACGCGCGAGCTCGCTGAGTTCGGCATCGTGTTCCTGTTGTTCTCGATCGGCCTCGAGTTCAGCCTGCCGCAGCTTCGCGCGATGCGCCGCGCCGTGTTCGGCCTTGGCCTCGCGCAGGTCGCGATCACGACGATCGCCGGCACGGTCGCATTGCAG